>JAHJKV010000188.1 GCA_018822065.1 Pseudomonadota bacterium | reverse complement strand
TGCCCGGAGCCCTCATGTGTGGCCGCCACACAGCGGCCTTCCTCACGGTCATGGACCTGCCGGAGCTGATCGCCTCAAGCGTGGAAGACTACGAACAAAAAGCCTCGCAACTCGGGCTCGACCCCCTGTTTCGACGCAAGATGTCCGACCTTGTCCAGAAACGCGTCAACAGATGCCATGCAGGCCAGCAAGCCCTGCACACCCTGCAGGATTTCCTGGAACGCACCGCCCAAACATACTAAAAAGGCCCCGATTGCTCGGGGCCTTTGATTCTTTTCGGCTCATTTCCCAGCCCTCGCAGGGGCCGCCTAACAATCTGATTTAACAGCGGTCACACTGCTCAGCAAAGGTGACACGGTCGGCGTATTCCGCCTGCTTGCCTTTGTTCCAGCGCTGGACCGGGCGGTAATACCCAACGATGCGAGTGTAGACCTCGGTCTCGGCGCCGCAGGTGGGGCATTCCCATTCCTCGCCCTGGATGTAGCCATCGTTCTTGCACACGCTGAAAGTGGGCGTGATGGAGAGGTAGGGGATCTTGGTTTCGCGGAAGGCGCGGATGATGAACTCGCGCAGGGCTGCCGTGTCGGTCACGGCCTCGCCCAGGAAGGTATGGAAGACCGTGCCGCCGGTGTAGAGGGGCTGCAGTTCGTTCTGGTGCCGCAGGGCATAGATGACGTCATCGGAGATTCCCACGGGCAGGGCCGTGGAGTTGGTGTAATACGGGGTGTCCTCACCCTGGGTGACGATGTCCGCATAGAGGGACTTGTCGATCTTGGCCAGGCGATAGCTGGTACCCTCGGCCGGGGTGGCTTCCAGGTTATAGAGGTTGCCCGTCTCTTCCTGGAAGTCGGAAGTGATGTTGCGCAGGTGGTTCAGCACCCGTTTCATGAGCCGGGTGCCGCCCTTGGTCTCGATGCCCTTGCCGATCAGGTTCAGGCAGGCCTCGTGGCCACCCAGCAGGCCGATGGTCGAGAAGTGGCCCTTGTAGCCGTTCTTCAGATACCGCTTGGACCAGGGGAACATGCCCCGATCCAGGTTCTCCTGGATGATCTTGCGTTTGAACTCCAGGCAGTCCTTGGCCATGGTGGCATACTCCTCGATCAGGTCGAGGAATTCGTCCTCACCCTGGGAGAGGTAGGCCAGCTTAGGCAGGTTCAGGGTGACCACGCCGATGGAGCCGGTGAGGTCGCCCGCGCCGAAGAGGCCGCCGGTCTTTTTGCGGAGTTCGCGCAGGTCCATCTGGAGCCGGCAGCACATGGAGCGGACATCCTCGGGGTCGAGGTCGGAGCTGATGAAGTTCTGGAAATAGGGCACGCCATACTTGGCTGTGAGCTGCAGCAGCAGTTCGCCGATCTCGGACTCCCAGGGGAAGTCCTCGGTGACATTGTAGGTCGGGATGGGGAAAGAGAAGATCGCCCCATGATAGTCGCCGCCGAGCATGACCTCAAGGAAGGCCTTGTTGATCATCTCCATCTCGGAGGAGTAGTCCGCGTAGGTCTCGTCCATGAGCTTGCCGCCGATGATCACCGCTTCCTTGCCGATGTGCTTGGGCGGCACGAGGTCGAAGGAGAGGTTGGTGAAGGGGGACTGCCCGCCCCACCGGCTGGTGGTGTTCAGGTTGAAGACGAACTTCTGGATGGCCTGGCGCACCTGCTTGTAGTTCAGCTTGTCCTTGCGGATAAACGGGGCCAGATAGGTGTCCACGTTATTGAAGGCCTGGGCTCCGGCCCACTCGTTCTGGAGCGTGCCCAGGAAGTTGACCATCTGGCCGAGGACGGAGTCGAAGTGCTTGGCCGGTCCGGCAGAGGAGCGCCCATCCAGGTTGAAGCCCTCCAGGAGCAGGTCGCGCAGGCTCCAGCCAGCACAATAGCCAGCCAGGCCAAAGGAAAGGTCGTGGATGTGGAAGTAGCCGTGCTCATGGGCCAGCCGCACTTCCTCGGGATATTTTTCCAGGGCATAGCGGGCCTGAACCGTGCCCGAAAGGTGCAGCATCAGCCCCTGGAAGGAGTGGGTCATATTGGCGTTTTCGTTCACCCGCCAGTCATTCTGGCCCAGGTATTCGTCGATGACCTCCTTGATATCAAGGTAGGCTTCCTTGTGGGCGCGCAACTGGCGACGTTTTTCGCGGTAGAGGACATATTTGCGGGCCACGGCATACTGACGCGACTCCATGAGCACGACCTCGACCATGTCCTGCACATGCTCCTGCTCGGGGATTTCAATCCCGACAAGCTTGCCCTCGACCTTGCGGGCGATGCGCTTGGAGAGAATCGGATCCTTGATTCCGCTGGCGTTGAGGGCCTTGAAGATCGCCTGGGCGATCCGTTCAGTAGACCAGGTCTCCAACCTGCCGTCGCGTTTCATGATCTGACTGGGCATGCACACTCCTTCTCGGCGCTACGTATTCCTGAATGATCAAGTCGAAACCGTCTGGCAGATAGCCTCTGGCGGTCTCCACATCTTCGTCGGTCAGCCCCGGAACCCTGGTCAGGCGAAAATAGAACGCCTCCGGATTCTCACGGGCCATGTCGAAGATCTCCCCTAAATTGAGCTCGGCCGTGACGGCATTCACGCAGCCACCGGTCAGTGTTTCATATTTGTTGTACGGTCCCTTCACGTCCACGGCGAACTGCTCGGCAAGGTCCTGTTCCAGCACATCGCGGACCACATCCGGGAGCATTCCATTGGTGTCGAGCTTCACGGGCAGGCCAAGTCCCTTGATCATCCAGAGCAACTCGCCCAGGCCGGGCACGAAGGTCGGCTCGCCACCGGTGATGGTCACGCCATGAATCCACGCCGCCCGCTCGGCCAAAAAAGATTTACAGGCAACGGCAGGCATCTGTTCCAGCGCAAGCATATCCCAGGCCAGCACATGATTGTGGCAGGTGGGGCACCGCAGGTTGCACGATCCCAAAAACAGGGTGGTGCAGGGATGACCGGGCCAGTCACAGAGACTATAGGGCTCCAGGCCGCGCAGATGATGCCAGACATTTTTCGTTGCAAACATGAAGAGTGGACGCTGTTCCGTATGTTCAGGGTTCGACCGGAAAAACCCGGCCCCAATTCCAACTTCTGCCTGGCACTGCGACGAAATTTCCCATCCCTCGCAATCAGCCGGGCACACAGCCCCCGGCACACGGCACAAACCAAAATATCGACGTGGGAACCGATGAATGAGGTATAGTCGAACACAGGGTTTTTGTACAGGGGGGGGTGTGAAAAAATTCAACCATTCAGGCTAATAACGACGATTATCGACGATGGCAATCGATTACATATTTATTAAAAAAGTTTTCAACAGTTGGCTTGAAAACAAAAACCCTGGAAATACTGCACTATTTCTAGAAAAAGTTTAGAAGTTTTTCGGCAGGTACCCGAAGCATGGGAAGCAGTGAAAAAGCAGGGGAATACTTTGGAGAAATCTCCGAACGGAGTAGACACCCTCTACCATAGCGGTCATCCTAAGGCCAGGGGAAAACTCTGGACAAAACGATCGATTAAGACAACTTGTTGATATATTTATATTAACTTGTTTCAATTATATGACTACATCTGGCTGAAAAGAAGGGAAGCATGTTGACAAAGCTGTTCCTAATCACGCTATGGATGTTCCAAACCCCGGCAGCCAGGCATCCCATGCCTCCCGGAGTGCTTTGCTTTGCACTCGGCACCGAAAACAGGTAGGTTCGTGCAAGGTATTCGTCGGCTTCGCCAGTGGCCGGACACCACGCAACACCCTAACGTCCCGGATGGAGCGCACATGAAAAGCAGCATTCTCACCCTCGCCACGCTTCTATTGGCCCCAGCTCTTTTCCTGGCCCTGACCGTGCCGCCTGCCTCGGCCCAATCCCGCGACGATCTGAACCTGTGCCTGTGCCAGAGCGTCCTGGCCCGCACCCTGTGCAAACAACCCGGGGATTTCAGCTACATCGACGAATACCGGGACACCGCCACCTATTCCTTCACCGTGTTCTATGCCAATAAGGAAACCCGCTTCATGTGCATGGTCACGGCCACGGACGTGCGCATCAAAGGCAAGGCCTGGCAACCGATCATGCGCACCATCCCCCTGGACGTCGACGCTGAGAACGCCTGCGCCACGGCAGTCTACTCTGTGCCCGAATGCCCGCAAACCAAGCCCCTGGTCTGCTGCGGCGAAAAAACCAAACAGGAAGTATCAGACGACAAGGCCTACGACTTCTGGAGCCGACCCATACCGGAAATCCTTGAGGAAGAACTCAATCGCGACCAGCAAGCCCCGCCAGCCCCGCCGCAGGAACAGACGGGCACGCCAGCACCCGCCAACTAGCTGCGGCGCAGGACCACCACAGCGAGCCCGCCCACACTGGCCACGATCGCCGGCCACCAGACCGAGGTCCACAGGCCGTAGCCCAGGGTTGCGAGCAATATGAGCGAGAGCCCGACCACCTCTGCGGCGCGACGAAACAGCAGCCCTCCACGGGAAGCCCCCTGCCCCAAAGGCTCCAGTTCCTGTGGCCGCTCAAGCTCAACACCGCCCCCGCCAAGGCGTGATTGCAACTTCCGCCCGCACCGGCCACATTGCAACTCGGTGTCGTTATTTTTTTCTCCACATTGGGTACAAACAATCATTTATTATACAACCTACTGATATTTTAAATAAAATTACATCTGGCAGTCCTATTGCCAAAACAGACGTTCTCTGTATACTAGCACTGATTACCAATAAGGAGTTATCCCTTGGTCTTTAAACAAGAACAAATGCCCACCCGACTGCATATCCGAGACCTCACCGGCCTGGATGCCGAAGTCCGAGCCATTGTCGAACTCATGCACCCCGATTTCGACTTCACCTTCTACAAGCGCGTCTTCTCTGACATCGTACGCATGTTCATCGGCGATTACGAGGGATATCGAGCGTCGAACACCGCCTATCACGACCTGACCCACACCCTGTCCGTGCTCCTGGCCACTGCCAGGCTGCTGCACGGGGTCCACCTCGCCCGGGGCCCCCTTTCCGAGCGTGGGGTCCTGCTCGGCCTAGTGTGCGCGCTATTGCACGACATCGGCTACATCATGACCGAAAACGACCTGGAAGGCACCGGCGCCAAATACACCTTCACCCATGTGAGCCGGGGCATCGAATTCATGGACTCCTATTTCGCCAAGAACGGACGCCCCGAAGAGGACGCCCGCGACGCCGAAACCATCATCAGGACAACGGACCTAGCTGCCTCTGTGCCGGACATTCCCTATTCCACCCCGGAGATCAAGACCATCGGCCAAATCATCGGCACCACCGACCTCCTGGCCCAGATGGGCGACGAACTCTATCCCGAACGCCTGGGGGATCTTCACAAGGAATTCGAGGAAGGCGGCGTCCCCGGCTTTGATACCGAATTCATCCTGGTTCGGGAAACTGCCGCCTTTGTCACCATCATGGATGGTCGGCTGAAAAATATCCTGGACGATGTGGCCTCCTCCATGTCTGCCCACTTTGAAGCCCGTTGGGGCATCAACCTAGACATCTACAGAACGTTCATCGAAAAAAACATCCACTATCTTGAAGAGATAGTGGACGAACACGGCCCAGAGTACCACACCCAGCTGCGCCGCAACGGTGATCGTCGACCGCCCTTCGTATAGCGCCGCCCCCACCGCCCGGTCATAAACCAAGCAATACATTGACATCGCTTGGTTTTCTCCTGTATTGGTTCGGGCGAGGGACTGTTTCCCAGTCCATCGGAGTGCGCACATGACCGAAAACGGCAACGCTACCACCAGAGACCAGCGGTTCACTACCTACCTGGAGCACCTGAACAAGCTCAAGGATGACCGGGTCACCCTGCGCGAGGTGCTGGAGCGTGAAATCCTCCTCGGCTTCATCCGCACCAACCGTTCCTCCATCAACGAATTCCCCCTGCTGGACACCCAGCAGCAGACCGTCATCGAGCTCATGTGCCAGCGGCTCGACCACCCCGCATACGACTACATCCACAAACTCTCCGGAAACTTCGTGGCCCTGCTCGGCCACTATCGCAAGGCCGTGGTCAACAAAGACCAGGAACTGCTGCACAACACCACCCGACTGCTGGCCAACACCGAAGTCCTGCTCATCAAATGCATGCAGGGCATCGTCTACTCCATCGGCCTGATCACCGACAACTTCGAGGAACTGGTCATTCGTCTCTTCGGACAAAGGGCCATGGATGAATTCTCCGACATGCTCAAGACCCATCAGATGGGTCCCGCGTTCTGGAAGGCCTTCATGCTGCGCTTCGTGGCCACCCCCGTTGCCCTTGGGCACGAACAACTGTTGCAGGCGCAACAGTTTGTCCTTTCAAAGGAAGGCCGCATGCTGGTGGTCCGCTACCCCTATGATGCGATCGCCGGGCAGATGCAGGCGGCCACGGGCAAGCTGGAGAAGACCCGTATCCAGAAGGCCTTTGAATCCACCATCCGCGACTACGAGGTCCGCCGCACCTTGAAATTGGTCCATAACGCCCTGAGCAAGGGGCTTTCGTTCATTCCCCCGGAACTTCTGAGCAAGGGGGATGTCGGCTCCATCGCCCGCATCGCCTGCATCGACACCGCAGCCAAGGAATTCCACGACGCCTATCAGACCAAACTCCAGCGCAAGGGCGTCGAAAACGATGAAGAGCGGGTCCAACTCAAATTTCTCATGGACCAGGTCACAGCCATCGGCGTGGGCTCGGCCATCGGCGTTTCCATCACCCAGCAGAACCTCGCCGCAGCCATGATGGGCCTAGCCGCAAGCACGGTGGAGGCCTTCACGGCCATGGGCCGCAACTTCCGACTGGCCAATATCCGGCGCTTCATGCACGGCCTGCTGGAGGAGCACCTCATCCTCCGGCTCAAGGAACAGGCCGGGGACGATCTGTCCAAGATGCAGTTCATGAAATCGCGCATCCGCAGGGCACCCGCCGCCCAGGTGG
>JAHJKV010000187.1 GCA_018822065.1 Pseudomonadota bacterium | reverse complement strand
GGTGTTGATGTTCGACCAGTGGATGCGCCACTATTATGTTAAGGAAGAGGGGGAGAAACTTTTTCTATCGATCCCTGAGGAAAAGATGAAGGATATCGAGGAGAAGTACCCGGATCTCCATCCCCTGTCAGCCATGGTCAATGAGGAAGAGCTGACGTACGAAAAATCCCAGGCCACGGTCTGCTCGTTCATCGGGTCGAGGTTCGACGGACAGAAATATGATCCCACCATCATGCCCAAGGTTTTTGATTCCAAGGAGTTCAAGCTGGAGATGTATGTCTTCAATCTTTGGATGAAGGGGCATATGAGTTATTTGGACGAGAACCTGCTCGATTTTTCCGAATGGCAGGAAATGTATGCTGAATGGAAAATGATGGACCAGGTGCAGGCCTACTTGAAGAAGCTCGCCAAGACTGGCCCTGCGGATCTGGACGCGGCGGACTGTCCCGTGCAGTAAGTATTGCTTCCTGAGTGCAGATTTTGCGCACCAGTTGGAAAAGGCAAACCTTTTGGTTTGCCTTTTCCTTTTGTATTCAGCTGAGTATGCCGTGGCATGAGGGTTGCTCAATCCTGGTGGCGTCGCCCCGCTTCAAAGGGAGGTTCGCGACATCCACATCTTTGGCCCGGTGCGAGGCAGGCAGCCTGGAATGTTGAACGCGTTGGGGCTGTCGGTCTGTGTTCAAAACCCTGTTACACTCTTCTTGTGAAGACCCGCCATTGGGGCGGGTCTTCCGTTGTATGGTCGGTGGACCCCCGGCGGGAACTGCCGTATAGTTCCGGTCAAACTGGAGATCATGCCGCATGTTCCCACGCCCCTGGCGGATCAGCATAACCTTAAAGCTCCTGGCCTGGTGCATCGCGCTCCTGGCGGTGACCTATGCCACCAGCACGCTTCTGGTGGCCCGGACCGAGGAAGCCGTGGATGGTTCGGCCCAACTCATGCGCGTCAACCATGAGTTGGATGTGGCCATCGTCCGGTTGGTGCGCCAGCTGGAGCAGATGGAGGGGCACCGCAAGACCTATGAATACCTGAACGGTGATGAAATCTACCTGGAATACGTCATCGACGATCTCCTGGAATTTAGGCGGCTGCTGGAAGAGACCATGGTCTCCTTCCCCTGGTTGCGCGAGGACTGGGGGCCCTTGACCGAGGAGTATGCCATCACCCTCAAGAAGGGTGGTGACCCTGTGCGCCTGCTCGGTCCGGGCCGGACCGTGGCCCTCTGGCTCGACATCCTGGAGCGCACCCGCCTGGATAACCAGGAGCGCATGCAACTGCGCCTGAAGGAACTTCGGGCCGGAGCCAGACAGGCTGCTGAGACCGGACGCCTCGGGTTGCTCATGGCCATTGGCATTGGCCTGGGCGGGTCATTGCTGCTGGCCTGGCGGCTCAACAGCTCCCTTCGGGAACTCATGCGCGGGATTCACGATTTTGGTCGTTTTGCCCGGACCACCCCGGTGGTGGTCAAGAGCCGGGACGAACTGGGCGAGCTGGCAGGGGCCTTCAATAGGCTCACCGCCCGGCTGGAGCGCGAAGAGCGCATGCGCAGCGAGTTCATCGCCATGCTCAGCCACGAGATTCGTACCCCCCTGACCTCCATCCGCGAGTCCGTGGAACTGGTGGCCGACGGCACTCTCGGCGGCGTGGTGGAGGAACAGAAACAATTCCTGGACATTGCCCGCCACGAATCGGACCGTCTGGCCGCCCTGCTTACCCGGTTGATGAAGGTCTCCAGCCTGGAGGCGGGCGAACTGGAGGTGGAACTGCGGGCCGAGGACCCTGCCGCCCTGGTGCGGGAGGCCCTGGAACGTATCGCCCCGGTGGCCCGAGCCGTCTCGATTGCCCTCGTGCCGGGCATCCTGGAAGGGCTGCCCCCGGTCTTGGCCGACGCCGGTCATGTGGGACAGGTGCTCCTGAACCTGCTGGGCAATGCGATCAAGTTTTCCCCGCCCGGTTCCGAGGTCCGCCTGGACGTGACTGCCGGGGAGGGAGAGGTGGTGTTCACGGTCACTGATCAGGGGCCGGGCATCCCCGAGGAGGACCGGGAGTTCGTGTTCCAGAAATATTACCGTGGCGACGACGCCAAGAAGAGCGTGGACGGGGCAGGGCTCGGTCTCTCCATCTGCCGCATCATCGCCGAGGCCCATGGCGGCTTGATCCGCATCGAGAGCGGGCCGGGGCGCGGCAGCCGATTCCTTTTTTCCCTGAAAACGGCATGAGCCGAGGTGCATATGACCAAGCGAAAGCACATGATCCTGGTGGTGGACGACGACCCGAACATTCTCAAGGTGCTGGAGGCCCGGCTCCTGGCGGCGGGATATGCGGTCCAAACCGCGCCTCAGGCTGAGAAGGCCCTGGAACTGCTGGAGAAAAAATCTGCTGATCTGGTCATCTCGGACGTGAAGATGCCGGGTATGGACGGCGAGCAGCTGTTGCGGGAGATACGTTCCCGCTGGCCGCTGGTTCCGGTCATCCTGCTCACGGCCCACGGGACCATCGAGAGCGCGGTGGAGTCTGTGCGCATCGGCGCGGCGGATTACATGACCAAGCCCTTTGACGGCAAGGTGCTTCTGGAGAAGGTTTCCTCCTACCTGCCCGTGATGGCCGAGGCTGACCCGGGGGATGTGGAACTGGTGCGGGCCAAACTGCTCGGGGGCAAGAGCGGGGTCATGGCCAGCTTCCAGGCGATCCTGGCCACGGTGGCCCACACCAACGTGGACGTGCTGGTCCTGGGAGAGACCGGCACGGGCAAGAAGCTGGTGGCCGAGATTCTGCACGACCTGTCGCCCAATGCCTCTGGCCCTTGGCAGGTGGTGGATTGCGGCGTGGGCCAGTCCACCTTGCTGGAGTCGGAGCTGTTTGGCCACCAGAAGGGGGCCTTCACTGATGCCCGGACCAGCCGCAAGGGGTTGGTGGAAGAGGCGGACGGCGGCACCCTGGTTCTGGATGAGATCGGCAATGTTTCT
>JAHJKV010000186.1 GCA_018822065.1 Pseudomonadota bacterium | reverse complement strand
TATCTCGCCTTCCGGGTGCTCGATTTCCCGGACCTCACTGTGGACGGCTCCCTGCCCCTGGGTGCATCGGTCACTGCCGTGGCCATCACCTCCGGCTACTCCCCGGTCATCGCCCTCGTCTTCGCCACCATGGCCGGTTTCATCGCAGGTGCGGTCACCGGCATCCTGAATACCAAATTCAAGATTCTCCACCTGCTCGCCTCTATTCTGACCATGATCGCCCTCTATTCCATCAACCTACGGATCATGGGCCGCCCCAACATGGCCCTGCTGGGCGAGAAAACCTTGGTGGGCCAGTTCCAGAATCTCCTTGGTTTGCCGGGCTTTCTTTCCACCCCGATCCTGTTTTGCCTGCTCTGCCTGCTGATCGTGGTCCTGCTCACCTGGTTCCTGCACACTGAACTCGGCATGACCGTGCTAGCCACCGGCGACAACCCGCGCATGATCACCAGTCAGGGCGTGAACACAGACACCGTGATCATCTTCGGCGTGGGCCTCAGCAATGCCCTGGTAGCATTCTCAGGAGGGCTCATTGCCCAGAACCAGGGCTCGGCAGACGTGAACATGGGGGTCGGCACCATCGTTGCCGGGCTGGCCTCCGTGATCATAGGCGAAACCGTCTTTGGCAGCCGGACCATCGTTCGCGCCCTCATCGCCGCTGTTCTTGGTTCTGTTGTCTACCGAATGGCCATCGCCTTTGCCCTGTCCCTGGACCTAGGCGAATTCCAGGTCACGCCCAGCGACCTGAAGCTGGTAACGGCCCTGCTCGTGGTGGTGGCCCTCACCGCCCCGCGCATCAAGGCGAACATGCAGGCCAAACGGGCGCGAAAAGCCGTTGCCGCCCAAGAGGAGGCCGCATGATCGAGGTCACCAACCTGACAAAATATTTTCATCAAGGCTCTGTGAACGAAACCCTGGCCCTGCGGAAAGTCAGCCTGAATGTAACCGAGGGACAGTTCGTCACGGTCATCGGCTCCAACGGCGCGGGCAAGTCCACCTTCCTCAATGCCCTGGCCGGGTGCTTCACCATAGACCACGGATCCATCGTCATGGCCGGGCAGGAAATCACCACCTGGCCGGAATACAAACGGGCCAAGCTCATCGGTCGGGTCTTCCAGGACCCGCTCATGGGCACCTGCGCTCAAGCGACCATCGAGCAGAACCTTGCCCTGGCCAGCAAACGCGGTCAGCGCCGCACCCTGGCCCTGGGCGTCAAGACTTCTAAGCGCCACGAACTGCGCGACCAGATCGCGGAACTTGGCCTGGGCCTGGAAGACCGCCTCTCCGACAAGGCAGGCCTGCTCTCAGGTGGCCAACGCCAGGCCCTGACCATGTTCATGGCCACCCTGGTTCGGCCCGAGGTCCTGCTCCTCGATGAACACACCGCCGCCCTGGACCCCAAGACAGCAGCCCAGATCATGAACCTGACCGATCGCATGGTCACGGGCCGCAAGTTGACCACCCTTATGGTCACCCACAACATGGCCCAGGCCATCCGCCATGGCGACCGACTGATCATGTTCCACCAGGGCAGGATCATCCTTGACCTGTCGGGTGAGGAAAAATCACGTTTGCGCGTTGACGATCTGGTCAAACGATTCTATGAAGCCTCAGGCGATGACTGCACGCCGGACCGCGCCCTGCTCGGGTGACCCTGTCCGCAGTGTTTTAAATACAAACTGAATCCAAGAGGAGAAATCAAATGAGTGAACGCACCTTTTCCATCATCAAGCCCGACGCTGTTGCTGCTGGCAATGCCGGCAACATCATACAGATGATCACCAACGCTGGCCTAACATACAAAGCCATGAAATTGCTCCACATGTCCCAGGCTCAAGCCGAAGGTTTCTACGCCGTGCACAAGGAACGCCCCTTCTACGGAGAACTGGTTGAATTCATGACCTCCGGCCCTGTTGTGGTCGGCGTGCTTGAAGGTGATAACGCCATCGCCCGCTACCGCGACCTGATGGGCCCGACCAACTCCACCGAGGCTCCTAAGGGTACCATCCGCGGCGAATACGGCTCAGACATCCAGAACAACGCAGTCCACGGCTCCGATGCCCCGGAAACCGCTAAACAAGAAGTAAACTACTTCTTCACCAAAGAAGAGTTCATCGACTAACAGCAATCAATCACGTCGAATCGCGACGCGAAGCAACTCTGGTTTCCAAAGGGGTCTCGCTTCTTTGGCCGCCGGAGGCCCAAAACAAACTAACGCGCTTCTCGCAGTGCGCAAATGCAGGAGTTCCAATGACCGCATCAATCGGCTTCATCGGCCTGGGCAATATGGGTGCCGCCATGGTGCGGGGCCTTACGGGTGTTTCGGTTCACGGTGCTGACCTGAACCGCGAGTTTCTGGAATCCCTGCGCGACGATTGCGGCCTGATTCCCGCCAATTCAATTACCGAACTGGCTGAAACCTGCGACTACCTAGTCCTGGCGGTCAAACCGCAACATGCCAAGTCGGTCTGCGACGAACTGGCTCCCGTGTTGCAGCAGTCCCAGTGCCTGCTGTCCATCTGCGCCGGGCTGACCAGTCAGCGACTCAAGGAGTGGACCGGCTCCACCTGCCCCGTGGTACGCATCATGCCCAACACTCCTGCCCTGGTTGGAGAAGGCGTGTTCGCCGTTTGCCTGGATGACGAGTCCCTGACCTTTGAGCAAAAATCGTTCGTCGGTGAAATTTTCAAGAGTCTCGGCCAGGTGCATATCATGCCAGAGACGAGCTTCGACGCCTTCACCGCGGTCATCGGCTCCGGACCGGCCTATGTGTGCTATTTCATCGAGGCGCTCATCGAATCTGCGGTGGAACTCGGCCTGGCGCGCCCCCAGGCCACCGAGATGGTCTACGGTCTCTTCTCCGGCACCACCAAAATGTGCATCCAGTCCGACAAGCACGTTTCTCAACTGCGAGAAATGGTCACCTCCCCGGCCGGGACCACCATCGAGGCCCTGATCCACATGGATCGGCAGGCTGTGCGCGCCAGCATTATCGATGCGGCAAAGAAGAGCTTTGCCCGCAGCGTGGAACTCGGCAAATAGCCGAATTGAAAGATGATACCAAAGGCCCGTCGGGAAACCGGCGGGCCTTTTTTTAGGATCATCCCGTCAGAGCCCACTTGGCTTCATTAATGCCCATGATTCTGAGCTTGAATAATTCCAGATCGCGGTATCCGTAGGCTTGGCGC
>JAHJKV010000019.1 GCA_018822065.1 Pseudomonadota bacterium | reverse complement strand
GCGCCCAGCATCGTGCCCTGCGAGTAACCGCCGGTCTGGGGATAGTACAGGCTCCAGACCAGGCGCGGACCACAGGAGAGTGTCCAGTCGGGGCCAAGGTCGCGGGTGAAAACGACCGGCAATTGTGCGAAGAGGTGCCAGGCATTGGTTGTGGAGCCGGACTCGGAGGTCTTCGACGATCCCAGCGTGGGAATGGCGGCCACGCGCCAGCTCGTACCCCGGAAGAAGCGCCACCGCACGGAGGCGTCAAGGCCTAAGGTGTAGAGTCGCACGCCGGCATCGAGATCATCGAACAGGCCGTAGCGTGCGGTGAGCAGCGCCTGCCCCGATGGCGATCGTGTGTCCTGCGGGATGTCGCGCAGGATTAGTCCGTCAGCGCCTGCGCCAAGTTCCCAGTGGCCGGGCTTCACCGGATCCGCGCGATGCAGTGTGGACACGGAAGGACACCCGGTCAGCAGCAGCGCTGAACACAGCAGCAGGAAGCGGCGGGCGAGGGTGGCATTCTTTGAAGGGTATGGATGCATCTTCTTCATTTCAGTGTGTCAACTGGTCAATCCCTTGTTGTTCGTCGTATCTTATCAACGCTCTTCGGGTGCGTGCGGAAGAAATCAACGATGAAGCTGTTTCCGTCGAAGTCTCGGTTGACGAGGCCGATGCGGTCGGTGTCCAGGTAGGCGTAGCCGTTGGGCCACGTGTGTCCACCGCCGTCGATGCGCAGCAGCTGGACGTCGGTCAGGCAGTTGGTCCAGCTCTGCAGCGTCGCGGTGGAGCCGTCGTCGGGAACAATGTCCTCAAAAGGCGTGGTCACCGGATCCGGCGAGCAGCCGTTGCGCTGGCGCCAGGACTCCATGGTCTCGGCGACGCCGATCCTGAACCCGTCTTTTTCGCTGTCGATGCAGGTTTTATTCGAAGTCTCGTACGTCCAGCAAGGGTCCGCGGTGCCATGGATTTGCAGGACCGCCACCGGGCCGCCGCAGGTGCCTCCGGCCGCCTCGAACTGGTTGGCACCGCCCACCGGGGCGATGGAGGCGAGGGTTTCCGATCGTTCGCAGGCCCATCGGTGGGAGAGGGCGCCGCCGTTGGAGATGCCGGTGGCGTGGATTCGGGCTTCGTCCACGGGAATAATGCGGCGCACCTGTCCGAGCAGGTCGTCGAGGTATTTCATGTCGTTGACACCGGAGCGGCAGGCTCCCCCGGAGGTGCAGTTCCAGTTGTCGCTGCCACCACCGGCGTTCCATGTGCGGATATTGCGCAACGGGCGCGAGCCGGTGCCGTCGGGCAGCACCACGGCGAAGCCCGCCGCGTTGGCCACGGGTACGAGGCACGCGGGGTTTCCCGTGTCGCCGTCGGGACAGGTGACGCGGGCCGCAGCGGTGCGGTTGCCACCGCCGCCGTGAAAGGCGAAGATCACCGGCAGTGGAGAGACGCCGTCCCATGCCGGCGGGAGGTGAAGATCAAAGGCGCGGTCGACGTGGCCGGGCATGGGGCAGGGGAGATGTTTGCCGGGCTTCGCGTCGGCGCTTTTGCACGTGTCGAGCTGGAAGCCACAACCGGCCATGATGGCGATCGATATGATGATGACAGATGAGATTGGGGACAGGCGCGGCGTCATGAGATGTATTATAGCCGAACCAGGCACAATGAAAAAGGCTCCTTTTTTTTTCCTCATTCAGGTGTCTGTTTGCATGCTTCGAGGCTGCCTGCCCCTTTGCTGTTTCGGCATTGCCCCAACTGTATCAGGCACTAAAGATCCAATAAATGGAAAACAGTGAAAGGGTATCATGCATGCGTATTTGAGGGTACAGGATTGCCTGTGAAGAGTAACTAGGGTGTGGGCTGACTGGGCCTGGGTCTGACCATGATTCCCATTTTCCGGATTCGATAGGGGCAGCCCTGGTATTGCTTTTTGCCCTTAACCTTGGGGCACCGATCATTGACGTCGGGAACACCGTCCCCGTCGGAATCCAGCTGGGGCATGGGGGCAGTCCCCGAGAGACGGGTGGGCGGCTTGACTGCCGGATCGTGACCGGGGAGGGGCGGTTTCTTCTGCGGGGGAGCTGGCTTGTTGACATCACCCCGTGTCGCGGGCGTATCTTTTGGGGGCAAGGTGGGCTGGGCGGACTCGCTCTTCTCCTTTGCGCAGGATAACAGCACCATACTCACGGTGACCGAGGCACCGATGGCCAATGATCTCATGGCGCTGCCGGCTGTTCCTCCCTTGCGTGCAGGATATTCAGGGGTTGTGTTTAGTTTTACGTGGCGGACTTTCATGGAACCCTCCTCGGGCAATCTGGTGCTCGTGCCTCGATCATTTCCGACTGTACCAGATATTTGCCCCCGGGAGAAGCTGACCTGCTCCACTCTCTGCACCGCCCACGGCCTTTTTGGGGGGTACATCCACGAGACCACCCTCCCCGCCGTGTAATTCCAGGGATCCCGCCCAACCCCTTGACTTGGTGTATTGGAACTTGATAATATGCGTCGTATGCGTACTCACATCCCAATCATGAAAAAAATGCCCATGACATGCCTAAGACCCCTTTCAGGAAACCTCGTTTTGGCATGTATCCTTCTCTTCGGGGCGTGCAGTGGGGAGTCCAAAGATGTGCCGGAAAAATCCACCGCGAGCATAAAACAAAAGATCGAGAGCCGCGCCGATTCGCAGGCGATCAAGAAAGTGGCGTCCCAAAAACATCCCACAATGCGAAGCGTCTTCCACAAGGGTCGGCTCTCCATGGAGATCGAAGGAAAAATGGTCGGCAAGCCCGGTCTTCGGGAAAGCCGCCGAAAGCGCAGCAGTGACAGCACCTGGTCAGGCAAGCGCGCGTTGATCTCGGTGATGGTCAAGGAGAACCTGCTGGAGGGTCCCGGAAACCAATACACCCTTGCCACTCTTAAACACTTCCGGAAACGACAGTTGAAATACTTTTCCGAAATCCTGGTGGAGCGAACGGTCAAGCTACCGGCGCTGAACTCCACGGCTTTATTCTTCTACGGGATTGAAAAGAAGAGCAGCAAGCGCAGTCACAACGTCCTGCTTCTGGCCGACCCTTATACCATGGTCATGATCATCGTCCTTGAGCGTGCCCCCATGACTGCCGACGAGGTGCTTGGCATGGTACGCACGATGAAGATTGAGCGCAGGGAGCGGCTCAAAGCAGACAGCCCGAAGCCTGCCGGGGCAGATGTCATCCCCCCCGCTCCGCCGAGCTCACCGGGAAAAAGGCTCGCCCCCAGTACGGAGGATCTGGCCAATATGCCCAGATCCCAAAAATCCGGCGCGCCAAGTGTGGCAAACAGTTGCTACCTTCCCGGGACGATGGAGTGCTATGAGACAGCGTACTCCTCAGTGGGGAGAGGCTGTTACAGCAGCAGGAAGCAATGTCTGGGGACCTTCACCAATGGCCCGTGCCCCGCGAAGGACCGCATGGGATTCTGCCGGCTCAACCCTTCCCAACTCATCTCGTTCTACGCCTTCAAAAACCTGACGACAGCCAACGTGAAGCGGCAGTGCGAGAGTACCTACAGGGGAACCTGGCTCGGTCTCCCCAAAAAGAGACCCTGGCCCCGTAACAAGTGACCATGGGGGTCCCCTTCAGAATACCAGAAGCTTGTTTGATGACCGCGTTCGAAAAAACAAGTCATTGGAGGGATTTCCTTGATTTCCCCATGACGCCTGCTCTGATCGAAAAGATTCCTGGAATGTGGGTTGAAAACCTTTTACGGCCAATGGAACACGTTATTTGCCGCTGAGCACTTCTCGTATTTTGCTTTCCAATTCTGCTGCGCTGAAAGGCTTTGGAAGCAAAGGGGTATCCGGATCGAGTGAAACATGCTCCCCAAGGATATTTTGCGCGTAACCGGACATAAACAAAACTTTTAGCCCAGGGCGCAGAGGCGCAAGCGCTTCCCACAGTTCTTTCCCGGTCCGGCCCGGCATCACCACGTCTGTCAGCAGTAAATCAATTTTGCCTTCATACTGGCTCGCCTCTTCAAGCGCGCTGGTGGCATCTTTCCCGCTCAGCACAACATATCCCGCGCGCTGCAGCACCCGAACGACAAAACCAAGCAAGTCTTTTTCGTCTTCGACAACCAGAATGGTCTCGTTCCCCTGGGCAGACGGCAGTGTGGGCGTTGTTTGGGCCGCAACGGGAAGAACATCCGATGCCGGCAACAGTATCCGGAAAGTACTGCCCTCTCCCGGGCTTGATTGTACCGTCAAGTGGCCACCAAATTGCTTGATCGCACCGTAAACCGTGGCGAGCCCCAGCCCGGTCCCTTTGCCTCGCTCCTTGGTGGTGAAAAAGGGCTCAAAAACGCGAGCCTGCACTTCCGGAGTCATCCCTTCGCCGTTGTCAGCCACCGTCAGATAGACCCACCCAAACTCTGGTGTAGTCATTGTTCCTGCGTCTTCCCTTGTCAATCCTGTTG
>JAHJKV010000185.1 GCA_018822065.1 Pseudomonadota bacterium | reverse complement strand
TCTCGTGTTTGGCTATCCAGTAGCGTACAAAATCGCCGCAGGAAGGTGTCTCCCGATTTTCTCCGGCTTCTGTGGCTGGTCCACCTGCGAGACGAAGCTGGAGATATTATCCAACCCCATGTCTTCACTCCATAATTCAATGCGCGTCAGACCTATCAATTGCTCTGTGGTCATCCTGGAATTCGGTGTTTTCTTGCGCCATTTCGGCTTTGGGAAGACTTTGTCACCAGTTTTATAGACCCGGTGACCAGCCACCAGGAGCATTGCATAGGCAGCGACCAGCAACGCAGGGACGAACTCCACTGCTTTCTCTGTTCTCACCTGTGCCTGGCCGATACCGAGCAAGGTTTTTTCGTCACGAAAATTGACTTCGATTTCCCAGCGCCAGATGTAGCTTTGGAGGACTTTTTCCAACGGAAGGTTCGGATCGGTACAGATCAAGTACGCGGGATTGCGGTAATTCAATGGGGATTGCTTTGTCAGGCGATAGCCAAGGGGGCGGATAATCACCAACCGCAGATCGTGCCCTCCGCCAGCGCTACGCCAGCGAACAGGACCAATTGATTTCACTTGGAATTCACGCATTTCACCAGCAGCATGAGCTCGAACTTTTTGCCACGGGATCGACTTGTTCCGCCGCATCTCCTCTGGGGTGGACAGGCGGTCTCCGTAAGCACGCTTTCGTCCGCGCCGAGGGGCCTCATCTCCTGGAAGGGAGTACAATTTCGCATCCTTGCGGAGACGTCCGATGAACTCTGTCCGGGGCGGCATGCTTTTGAGCACCGTGCCATTGGTAAATCCTCCGTCTGCGACCATGAGAAGTTTCCTTTCCGCGTTGTCCTGATCCAGTTCGTTGCGCAAGTGCCAGAGTCTTTCCGCTCCTTTGCGGCTGATGTTTGTTTGCTTCTGCGCCAGTTTGTACAAGGCCCAATCCTCAGACGAGGCATTCTTCCTTGGCTTTCGCGGGCTGGGGCAATGGGCGAGATCAATGGGGATCGCCCGTGCCCTGGCGGCTCCCGGCCCTTCGGGTAATGCGGCGGAGACTTGGAGAAAGCGCTGCCCCCAAATGAAATTCGTACAAAATGGAGGGCCGAGGGGATCTCGACGCCAGGAAGTTCCTGAGACCTTCCTGCCTTTCTTTCGGATCAAGGTGTCATCCATCATGGCCACAAAGGGCTCCTCGGAGTCCAGGTTTTCGAGAACCGCCCGGCGTGGCACACTGAACAGTTCGCCCACGCAAAACCGCCCATGCCCAAACACCCTGTAATCCGCAGACCAATCAACGAACTGTCGACCTGTTGTGGTCAGCATGCCGGTCACCGTCCGTCGCCCCAGACCGACCAGTGCACCCATGGCAAGTCGTCTGGCTCTCAGGAATGTCCGTTTCTGCGAGAACGCCTGTCGAGTTTCTTTCCAGAGGGAATCAAACTCATCAATCAGCGTTTTGCGGAGTTTTTTTTATACCCGACTTCGGCGGGTTGTTGCGCTGAAGGACAAGTTGCGACTTGTCCTCGATAACCCATTCGACCACCTCTCCCTTCTTGAATTCCATGGCCTGGGCGATTGCAGCCGGAAAGTTGATGTACCACTGCTCACTGGTCTTTCGCCTGATAAGCTGCACCTTGGTCGGAAATCCCATGGACACCTCCTGATATCTAGTTGTATGACTAGACAACATGGTGACAGAAAAGTCAAGCGTATTATACGGAATATCAAGAAATATGCAGAGAAGAGGGTGAAGTTGTCTGGTCAAAGGGCCAAACGCAAGAGGGGCCGGCTTCGCCGGCCCCTTTCAATTGCTCTATCCCTCTGTCGCTGAGCGACTCGCGCCAAAGCTGAAGTATTCAACCACCGACCGTCTAGGAACATTCTCCACATGACCACGCCGCAACTGATGCGGCACTGTCACACGAGCCGATCAAGCGCCCATCCATGTGGACCATTGATGGTGGAAAAGAGTTCACCTGCTGAGACGTTGCGCCACAGAGCAGCAAGCAGACTCAGGGGTGTCCGAATTCCTTTTGCAGGAGGTCCAGGGCCGCACGTTCACGGTCCATGTAGCGGTCCTTGTCGAGAAGGGTGGGCTGGCCTGTGGGGGGGACATCATGATGCATGTACTGGTAGATGTCGAAATTCTTGCAGGTGTACCCGCGTACATGCACATCACGAAACCATTGGCATCCGACATCGAGAATCTGCTTTCCGACATTGAGGATGGCACCAAAGGGAGTGGCCCGGCCATGGGGAACCGTGATCTTGCGGGCCTTTTTCATGTCGATGAGCGCACACCACTCGTTGACCCGGCATTCGGGCAGGGGCCAGGGTTGCTGCTCGAACATCTTGTGCATGCGGGGCAGATGATAGGCCCGCATGTGCTCTCCCTCCGGTGCCCGGGTGTGCATATACATCTCGCGCAATTCGCTGAAGGAAGGCCGATAGTCGAGATGGTGGTCGGAGTCGCATTTCCCGGTGAAGGCCGCAGGACAGTACCAGCACTGGCCCACATGACCAATGGCGATGTTCTCGCCGAGATGCTCGATCATGGCGGCAACGGCGTCTCCATGAAACCGCACATCGTTATGAATGACGAGCACATAGTCCTTGTCGGTCATCTCCCAGCCATACTGGTAGCGGATGGAATGGCGGTATTCCTTGTCTCCCAGTTTCTCGAATTCCAATGGGAAACAGTAATTCCATTGATCAGGCATGATGTAGGTGATTTTATCTTTCAGACGCTCAAGAACAAAGCCGTGAAGCCCGGTATGCACATCGATATTGTAATACTTGGTATTCTCTTCAACAAAATAGATCCGGTCTATATGCTGGCCACATTCGCGCTCCAGGGAAAGCAGTGACAGGGCTGTCTGGTAGGGCTTTCCACACACATTGATGAGCACGTCGACTTGGTTTTTCATAGGGAATCAATCCTTGGGGTGCCGGACAAGGGCCGCATTACGCACCATATTGATCTGCATTTTTGATCCGTTGGCCCACCTTCGTTCAGTTTTTGGCCCAGTGTCAAGACGCTCTTGTGGGCCCCGTCTCGCTCTTCAACACATTCAACCGGCGCGCCGCACTGTCTCCAAAGCGGTCGGGCTAGGGAATGGGCTGAAGAGTTCCTTCCGAACGTCCTCGTTCTCGTGTACCATCTATGAAGAAGAGACGACACGACCGAACCGAGCTGGCACATCTTTTAGAACACACCGCCAAGGACGTGAGAGAAACACGCCCGGTAGCGAGATCAAGGAAATATCCCTGTGCATGAGAACTATTATCCCCGCATTGCTGGCGAGATGTCCCTATCCGTCTCCCAAGTGGCGGCAGTGGCCCGACTTGTGGACGAAGGTGCCACCGTGCCCTTTGTCGCCCGCTACCGCAAAGAGGCAACCGGGTCCCTGGACGAAGTGGCTGTCGCAGCCATTCGCGATCGCCTGGAAAAACTGGCCGAACTCGACAAGCGTCGAGGGGCCATCCTGGCATCGCTGGAAGAGCGGGAACTCCTCACCCCTGAATTGCAGACTGCCCTGGAACAGGCCCAGGACAAGACCAGCCTGGAGGACCTGTATCTGCCCTATCGGCCCAAGCGGCGCACCAGGGCTTCCATGGCACGGGAACGTGGACTCGACCCCCTGGCCCAGGCGCTGCTGGCCCAGAAGGGACGCGACCCCCATGCCCTGGCCCGACCCTTTGTAGATGCCGCCAAGGACGTTCCTGATGTTGCGAGCGCCCTGGCCGGAGCGCGAGACATCATGGCCGAAGGCATGACCGAAGACCCCCGGCTGCGGATGACCATGCGGGCACTCTTTTCCCGCAGAGGCCGGTTCATTTCTACTGTTCTCAAGGGCAAACAGGAGGCAGGAGCGACCTTCCGCGACTGGTTTGCCTGGGATGAACCCTTGCGCACCATTCCAGGGCATCGCGCCCTGGCCATGTTTCGGGGTGAGGCCGAAGGGTTCCTCTCGCTCTGCCTGCGACCGCCGGAAGAAGAAATATTTGAACTGGCCAGACGCTCCATGCTGCGAGGCCGGGGACCAGACGCGTTGGAGGTGGACGCCGCCCTGGTGGACGGCTGCAAGCGATTGCTGGCCCCTTCCCTGGAGAGCGAAATGCGGGCTGAGGTGAAGAACCGGGCCGATGCCGAGGCCATCAGGATCTTTGCCTCCAACCTGCGCGGGCTGCTCCTGGCACCGCCCCTTGGGCAGCAACGGGTGATGGCCATGGACCCTGGCTTTCGGACTGGGGCCAAGCTGGTGGTCCTGGATGCCCAAGGCGGCCTGGAGCACCACACCACAATCTATCCCACCACCTCTGCCAGCGAGCGGGCAGCCGCGGCAACGGTGGTCAAAGACCTCTGTGACCGGTTCAAGGTGCAGACCATTGGCATCGGCAATGGAACTGCGGGCCGGGAAACCGAAGCCTTTGTGCGCGAACTGGGCCTCACTCTCCCCGTGGTCCTGGTGAACGAGGCCGGGGCTTCGATCTACTCCGCCTCCGAGATCGCCCGGCAGGAATTTCCAGACCTGGACCTGACCGTACGCGGTGCCATTAGCATTGGCCGCAGGCTCATGGACCCCCTGGCCGAACTGGTAAAACTGGACCCCAAATCCATCGGTGTGGGCCAATACCAGCATGATGTCGATCAGGCCGGACTGCGCAAGGCCCTGGACGATGTGGTCATGAGCTGCGTGAACGCAGTGGGGGTGGATGTGAACACGGCCAGCCAGGAACTGCTGACCTTTGTCTCCGGCCTGGGTCCGGCCCTGGCCAAGGCCGTGGTGACCCACCGAGATGAACACGGCCCTTTCAAAACCAGAAACGAGCTGCGCCAAGTCCGGCGCCTTGGACCAAAGGCCTATGAACAGGCCGCCGGTTTCCTGCGGGTTCGCGGCGAAGAGCCCTTGGACCAAAGCGCGGTCCACCCCGAACGTTACACCTTGGTCCGGCGCATGGCCCGCGACGTAAAATGCACCGTGGCGCAGCTTCTGGCCGACACCGAAGCCAGAGCCAGGGTGCACCTTGGGGAATATGTTTCCGAGGATATCGGCCTGCCGACCTTAACCGACATCATGGCGGAGCTGGAAAAACCAGGCCGAGACCCCAGGGCAGGATTCAGTGCCTTTGCCTTTGCCGAGGGCGTGAACCGGATCGAGGATCTGACTACCGGGCTCGAACTGCCCGGCATCGTCACCAACGTGACCAAATTCGGCGCTTTCGTCGATATCGGCGTCCACCGTGACGGCATGGTGCACGTCAGCCAGTTGGCCGATCGTTTCGTAGCCGACCCGGCAGAGATCGTCTCTGTGGGCAAAGAGGTGCTGGTACGGGTGATGGAAGTCGACTTGCAGCGCGGGCGGATCGGGCTGAGCATGCGGGGCCTTGAGACAAAGCCGCCGCCTTCAAAGGCATGACCTCTCCGCCAACACGCCTTGCGTGCAAATGAGTGGATCGAAATACAAAAACAAAGCCCCCTCGACCTGACGATCGGGGGGCTTTTCTGACGTTTGCAAACTATTTTTTGCTCTTGGCAGCCGGTTTCTTGGCTTCGCGCACATCGACAGTTCCAGGAGCGATCGAACGGATGTGCATCTGTTTCAAAAGTTGCGCGTCGAGACTCTTGGCTCGAACAGCATACGGTATTTCATTTTCACCAATGATCTGTACCAATTCAAACATTCTTCCTCCGATTATACGGCAACTTTATCAGTATTTGCAGATGATTCCGAAAGATACGGTTCGTCTTCGGCATCAGGCTCGAATCCCACCGCTTCTACCTTTGCACCCGTAGCAGCCAGCACCGAAGCGTTGGACATCTCCAGACTGCCCTCAATGGCAGCCCCTTCCTCGACGACCAGCGCCGGGGTCTTGAGACTTCCTTCAAGGGTCGAGTTTTTTTGGAGCACCGCCTTGCTTTTCACTTCGACATCCCCGACGATCTTGCCGTCCGAGAAGAGCGTGCCCACAGAAATCTGTCCCTGGATAATCGCCTCCCGACCGAGCACAAGGGCTCCCTCGGAAACGATTTCACCATGAAAAATCCCATCGATCCTGACAGTCCCCACAAAGTCGAGGCGGCCCAAATACTCAGTTCCAGCACCCAGAAACGCATTGAACTCGCCTGAATGGCTGTCCATGGTTCCAGATATTCTTTTACGCAATAATCCCATTGTCCCGTCCCTGGGGCATCCGCCCTTCTGGTTGGAAACAGGCATGCACACCTGCTACGCAGTTGTTTCCTATACCCCTTCTAGCCTCAAACTCCAAGCGGTATTTTGCTTACAACGATTGTTTTCCTGTCTATAATATTTTGAAGTCTTTCAAAACGATCTCACAGGCTGTTGTGCTTTTTAGGGAAACTGGCTAAGGTCCAATAGAGGGGTATATTCTTCCCCAAGCCAACATCGGACCAGGGGAATCCAATGGGAAGTGAATCAACCAACGTCAAGTCCTTCTACAAGGACCAGAATATCTACAAAGAAGGCCAGGCTGGAACCACGGCCTTCCTCATCCAGAAAGGGTCCGTCAATCTCTTCAAGACCCAGGGAAACAAGCGAGAAAAATTCGCCCACCTTGGAAAAGGCGAGATTTTTGGAGAAATGGGAGCCCTTGCGGGCCTGCCCCGGACGGAAACAGCTGAAGCGGCTGAATACTGTGATGTGGTGGTCATCAGCAAGCAACTGATTTCAAACCTCTTGGGACAAAGCCCCAAGACCGTCAAGCATCTGGTCAGCCTGCTGGTAAAAAAGGTCCAGGCGGCAGATCGCCGCGCAGCAAGCGGCGGCGGCACCCACAAGAATTCGTTTCTTTCCATCTGCCGTCTTCTGGAGATAGCCTACCGGAATCACCTGCAAACCCCGCCCCAGGAAGCCCGCAAGGACCCCAACCACAGTCTGGGCCTCAAGCGTTCCGATTTCACCAAAGTCTGCAAGGAAGTCCTGCTGGTGACACAGTTGGACATCGATCTGGTCTTGGAAAAACTTGGCAACCTGAATATCCTTTCCATCGACAACCGAAAGTTGGACAAGGCCTTTGCGGAACGGTTCATCAAGATTTCCGACACCGCGAATTTCCTCCAGGTCGCCACCAATCTCCAGAAGGAACTCAACGACGCTGGCCTGGATGAAACCGAACTTGAATACATCGACCTCTTTGATTTCGCCGAAGCCGTTGGCACCAACCCGGAGATCATCTACAAAAAAATCGCGCAGGGAGAACTACCCGAATCCCTTTTCTTCTTCGACGGCAAGAACATCCGGCAATGGGCCAAGACCAAGGGCAAGGAATTCTTCCAGAAGGTGACGCGCAAAAAAAAGAACATCGAGGAACTGGAAGACGTCAACGACATCGTCTTCGTGGACAAAGCAACCTTGCAAGAAGCCTTTTCCAGTCTGGGCTATTACAAGATCGGCATCCTGCTGAGCGTTGCTGGCGAGGAAGCCAAAAACAAAATTGTCGGCGCTCTATCCAAAAAAATCGCCTCCATCGTCCAGGAAGAGGCCAAGGGCCGGGAACATGTAGATGAAACCGAGGCTGAAGACATCCAGGATGAGCTCATCAGCATGATCAAAACGATCAAAGGGGTGCCTGCGTAGTGAATATCGCCACGATCATCGGAATCATCTGCGGCATCGCCATTCTCTGCGGAGCCACCTACATGTCCACGGATTCGGTGGAGGTCTTCATCAACCTGCCCGGCATCGCCATCGTCTGCGGCGGCACCATCGCCGCCACCTTCATCTGCTATCCCCTGCGGGAAGTCGCCCGGGTGCTCGGCGTGTTCATGACCGCCCTGGGAGCCGAGGAACTACCCACCGCAAACTACATCAAGGTGCTCGTGAACCTCTCCAAGCAGGTTTCAACCAAGGGCGAGGCACACTTGGAACAGGGGCTTAAGCGCATTGAAAACGAATTTTTGCGCGACGGTTTGCAGATGCTTGTGGACGGCTATTCCCAGGAGGAGCTGAAAGAGATTCTGGATAACCGCATCCAGCAATCCTACGAGCAGGAGTATTCGGCTGCGGGAATCTATCGCACCATGGCCAAGCTCTCTCCCGCCTTCGGGATCATCGGCACCCTCATCGGGCTCATCGCAATGATGCAGAGCATGGGCGAGGACATCGGAAACATCGGCCCGGCCATGGCCACGGCCCTGACCACCACGCTCTACGGCGCGCTCTTTGCCAACATGTTTTTCACTCCCATCGCCACCAAGGTGGAAAAGCGCGTGGAGGAACGACTGATCCTCATGTCCGTCATCCGCGACGGCATCCTGTTCATCAAGGACAAGACGCCCGCACCCATCGTGCGCGACAAGCTCATGGGCTATCTCCCGCCGCGAAAGTGGGCCTCCATCAAGGCCTAGGGCCGCAGGAACCGCCCATGAACCAATTCAAGAAGAAGCGACACCCTGATCATGACGAATCCGGCTGGGCCCTGACCCTGGCCGACATGATGACCCTGTTGCTCTGCTTTTTCGTGCTGCTGATGACCGTGACCCAGGTGGACAAGGAAAAATATGACGCCATGAGTTCGGTCATGGCCGAGGCCATGGGCGGCAAAAACGCGCCCAAGACCAAGGTCACCCAGGAGGACGGCGCGATCGTGGCCGAGGTGGACGCCACCACAACCAACCTCTTTGAACTGCAACTGGAACTCTCCACGCTTATCGGTGAGGACCGCGACGCCGTGGACATGAAGATGCGAGCCGATCCCCACGCTGTGGCCATCAGCCTGGGCGACAAGATCCTCTTCGACCTCGCCCGGGCGGACCTGAAGCCCAAGGCACGTGACCTGCTCGGCAGGCTGGCAGGCCCACTGACCAAGACCGACTATTCGCTGATCATCGAGGGACACACGGACAATCTGCCCATCCGCTCATCCCAGTTCCCCTCCAACTGGGAACTCTCCTCGGCCCGCGCCTCTGCCGTGGCCCGCTTCTTCATCGACCAGGGTTTCCCCAAGGACCGCATCCAGGTTCTCGGCCTGGCCGACACTCGACCCATCGCCGACAACAACAAGGACTCGGGCCGCAGCAAAAACCGCCGCGTGGTCATCCTGGTCAAGCCGGACTAGCAGACCAGAAGTAGCCGCCAATCCAGCACCCTATTTGCCGTCACCCATCACCCGTGATATTCACCGCACATACCATTTATGAGGCGGAAACATGCTGAATGACAAGCCGTATACCTTTGACCGTACCGTGCGTCTGGTCCTTGCTGCCGGGTTGCTCTGGGGCGGGGTGTTGCTGCTGGACCACCTGAGCGACGCG
>JAHJKV010000184.1 GCA_018822065.1 Pseudomonadota bacterium | reverse complement strand
GTGCTTAAAGACGTACCCAGCAGCTCAGCAGCGGTTTCACAATTAATTCTGTCGCAGCGGTACCGTTCGTACAGGTCCTCAAAGCGCATCATCCTGACCTCTTGGTTGATTTCTGAGCGGCGCATGGATGGTCCTCCTCAGAGAACCATCGGTCGGTCAACTCATGTGCTACATAACTCGGTCATATGATGTGCTCGCGACACTACAGTTGATTGGAACTGGATAATCGATCTCTTCCCGTGTACAATCACGACAACCAGACGGGGGGAACAGCCCTCAAGAAGCGAAACCAAGGAGTGGGTCGTGCCAGAAGAACTTGAAGGTCAGGAAGAACAACCGAAAAAGAAAGGCGGCATGCTCAAGTGGATTATCATCGCGGTACTCCTCTTGGTCATTGGCGGCGGCGCGTTCTTCATGAAAGACACCATCATGGGCATGCTTGGCATGGGCGGACCAGCCCCGGATGCAACGGAAGAGGCCGAGTCTGCCAAAGACAAGGCGAAAGCCCCGGACTTCCAGGGTGAGATGACATCCGTGGATCCCTTTGTCGCCAACCTGAATGACCCCCTGGGCAAACGCTATATCAAGCTCGGGCTTGAAGTGGAGCTGCTTGATAAACCGGCTGTGGAAGACTTCAGCAAGGCCAATATCAAGATCAAGAACATGTTGTTGATCCTTCTGGGAAGCAAGAAGCCCCAGGAGATGCTCGGACCGAAAAATCAAATCCTGTTGCAGCAGGAAATTGTGGACCGTATCAATCAGATTGTGGGCGAGGGCAAGGTGCTGCATATCTATTTCTCGACCTACATCTTGCAGTAGCACGGGCTGGAAGTAAAAAGGCACGCATATTGCTTTATAGCCTTCGGATTGACGGGCACAGCGCCCAAAGCGTCAAAAAGACGACCCCAACGACAACTTGACCGAAGGACGTAGTTATGGCCGAAGATCAGGATAAACTGGCCCAGGAATGGGCGGATGCCCTGCTGGAAACCGACGGAGACGAGACTGAAGCCCCGAAAGCTGCTGCTCCTGAAGCAGCCGCGGACACGGGCGAGGCCTCCGGCGACGAAGCCCTGGCCGACGAATGGGCTGCGGCTCTTGCTGAAACCGAGCAGGAAGACCTGACCCAGGAAAAGGAAAGAGGCTTTCTGGATACCCAGATGAAGCCTGCCCAATTCGCGGACATGTCCGAGATTGCCAAGGGACCAGCCCCCCAAGGTGCCAAGCGTGACCTTGATTTCATTCTGGATATCCCACTTGAGGTCTCGGCTGAACTCGGCCGCACCAAACTGCTTATCAACGAATTGTTGCAGCTTGGTCAGGGCTCGGTTGTCGAATTGAACAAGCTGGCTGGCGAACCCCTTGAAATCTACGTCAACGGAAAGCTGGTTGCGCGGGGAGAGGCAGTGGTCATCAACGAAAAATTCGGCATCCGCCTGACCGACATCATCAGCCCCATCGAACGGGTAAAACAACTTGCCTAGCGAACAACTGGACACGCAGACTGGACAGGTTGTGGACACTGGCCAAGGCCAGGCCGCGACAAATACAACGATTCAGAGCTCTAACGCGCTGGACACTGTCCAGGCCGCCCTTGACGCAACCCAGCAGGCCACCCCGGCCGTGGATCAGGTTCCGGTAGCTGGTGGCTCCGACACTGCGGCCGCAACGGTTGCAGACCAGGCCACGGCCCAAGCAGTGCCCCCGACGCAGAAAACCAAAATGCCCCCGGCAGGGCCCCAGAACGCATCCTATGGCGCCTTTCTGGAACATACCACCGAGGCTCCGAAGCCAAATCTCCTTGACCCGGGAAATTCACTGCTCAGCTCAGCCTTTTCCACGGCTGCCTGGCTCTGTGTACTCCTGGGCTGCATCTTTCTTGCCTATTGGCTCTTGCGCAGATTTGGCCCCCGTGGCATTGCCAGGGGGCGTGGAGCCGACTCGCCGAGACTCATGGGGCGACTCATGATGGGACAACGGCAACACGTGGACGTGATCCGGGTGCACGGACGAACCTTCCTTTTGGGTGTCACAGAGGCGAATATCAATCTTTTGAGCGAGATCGAGCCCCAACCCGGGCAGTGTTTTGATGATGAGGACGAGGATGAATTCACGAATTTTACGGAAATGCTCGGCAAACAGAGTGGGGATAGCAGCGGCGATTAGCCTCGGCCTGCTCGTGACCGCATTTGCCCTGCCCGCCTTTGGCCAGACCATACCGCAGCTGACCATGCAGCTTGCGGCTGGACAGGCCGAGCCCGAGAACGTCTCGGTGCTGCTTGAAATACTCTTCCTGCTGACCGTGCTCTCCATGGCTCCGGCCATCGTCCTGACCATGACCTCGTTCACGCGGATCATCATCGTCTTCCACTTTCTCAGGCAGGCCATGGGCACCCAGCAGATGCCGCCCAACCAGATACTCGCCAGCCTGGCCATCTTCATGACCCTGGTGATCATGGCGCCGGTGTTCAATGACGTCTACGACAATGCCATGACGCCCTACCTGAACGAGGAGATCGGATTCGACGCCGCCCTGGAGAAGGCCCAGGTGCCTGTGCGCAAATTTCTCTTCAAACATACACGCGAGAAGGACCTTTCGATTTTCTACTCGATCACCGAGGAGGAACGTCCGAACAACAAGGAAGACGTCCCCACCATCCTGCTCGTCGCAGCCTTTACCATTTCCGAACTCAAGACCGGCTTCACCATCGGTTTTCTCATCTACATTCCATTTTTGATTCTGGATATGGTGGTGGCCTCCATTCTGCTCTCCATGGGCATGATGATGCTTCCGCCGGTCATGATATCATTGCCGTTCAAGATTCTGTTGTTTATTCTTGTGGATGGGTGGAACCTCTTGATCGGTTCCATCGTCAACACCTTCAAATGACGCGGGACCAAAGGGAGTAGTGCGTCCATGACTCCAGAATTCATCGTCGGTTTTGCCCGTCAGGCCATTGAGATCACCCTGACCATCGCCCTGCCCATGCTGGGTATCGGCATGATCGTGGGTATCTTCGTCTCGGTGCTTCAGGCCGCCACCCAGATTCAGGAAATGACCCTGACCATGGTCCCCAAGATCGTGGCCATCTTCGTGGCCCTGATCATCGCCTTCCCCTGGATCATGGACAAGATGACCACCTACACCACCAACCTCTTCCTGAACCTTCCCAACTACATCAGATAGCTATTTCACGAAAAACAGCGTGCATGAGAAACCGGCCAGAAGGCCGGTTTTTTGTTGTTCAATTGATAGTATTTCTACCACAAGAGAACAATGCCAGCCCGTTAGTTTCTGTATCGACATCCTCTCGAACAACCACCCACCTGGTTCCCATATGTGGCGTGCTGCATATTCGGTCTCTGTGCTGCAGTCCTCGGCGCCTTTTCCACAAGCACGAATTTCAAAAAAACTTCGCCCCGTAACACTCTAGAGTTTTTCTGGAAATCATTCCTGGTAAGGATTCTGCCATAAAAATCAGGTCCGTTGCTCTGGTCTTTACCGCTGCTTTGCTGTACATATTTTATGACCCGCCGCCTTCCGGGACGGCTGTTGATTCTTGAAGTATTATCCTTAATTTTCAACTGTTAAGAGAGCCCATGTCTGTACCAAAGCTTCCAGCCAACCTGCCTGATCCCGAACTGAACGACAACGCCAAAACCGTTCTTGAGCGCCGCTATCTGCGCAAGGACGCCGAGGGGGTTCCCTATGAAACTCCCCGGGAACTGTTCTGGCGGGTGGCCTCCCATATCGCCGCCAAAGAGTCCAACTACAAGGACTCCACCCAGAAGCCTGCGGCCCTGGCCCGCCAGTTTTACGACCTCATGACCTCCTGGCGGTTTTTGCCCAATTCGCCCACGCTGATGAACGCGGGCACGGACATGGGCCAGCTGGCCGCCTGTTTCGTTCTGCCCGTCGGCGACTCCATGGAGGAGATCTTCGACTCCGTGAAGCACGCCGCGCTGATCCACAAGTCTGGCGGGGGCACCGGCTTTTCCTTCTCGCGCCTCCGGCCCAAGGATGCCCGGGTAGGCTCCACCGGCGGCATCGCCTCCGGCCCCATCTCGTTTCTGAAGATTTTTAATACCGCCACCGAGCAGGTGAAGCAGGGCGGCACCCGGCGCGGGGCCAACATGGCCATTCTGCGCGTCGACCACCCGGACATCATGCACTTCATCACGGCCAAGGAGCGCGAGGGCGAGCTGAACAACTTCAACCTCTCCGTGGGCCTGACCGAACGGTTCATGCGCGCCGTGGAAAAAGACGAGGACTACGATCTCATCGCCCCGCACAACGGCAAGGTGATCGAGACCATGTCCGCGCGCAATGTCTACAACATCCTGGTCCACAAGGCCTGGGAATCGGGTGATCCGGGCATCGTTTTTCTGGACCGCATCAACCGCGACAACCCCACCCCGGCCCTGGGCGAAATCGAGTCCACCAACCCCTGCGGCGAACAGCCGCTCCTGCCCTACGAGGCCTGCAACCTGGGCTCCATCAACCTGGGAAAATTCTGTCTGCACAAGGTGAAAGACCGCGCCAAGCTCTGCGACGGCATCGACTGGGACGGCCTCAAGGAAACGGTCCATCTCTCTGTCCGCTTCCTGGACAACGTCATCGACGCCTCCAAGTATCCCCTGGACCAGATCGACGAGATGGTGAAGATGAACCGCAAGATCGGCCTGGGCGTCATGGGCTGGGCCGACCTGCTCTACCAGTTGGGCGTGCCCTACCGCTCCCAGGAGGCCGTGGACCTGGCCGAGAAACTCATGGCCTTTGTGCGCGACGAGGCCCGAAGCGCCTCCAAGCAGATGGCCTCCGAGCGCGGCCCCTTCCCCTCCTATGCCGAATCCACCTTTGGGAAAAAGAACCTCGGTCCCTACCGCAACGCCACCACCACGACCATCGCGCCCACAGGAACCCTCTCGATCATCGCGGGCTGCTCCTCTGGCGTGGAGCCGCTGTTTGCCCTCTCTTTTGTGCGCAATGTCATGGACAACGACAAGCTGGTGGAGACCAACCCCTTCTTCGAGCAGGCCCTCATCGACGCCGACGCCTATTCGCCCAAGCTCATGGAAGAGGTGGCCAAGTCCGGCAGTATCCGCAACATGGACTATGTGCCAGACGAGATCAAAAACATCTTCGTCACGGCCAAGGATATTGAGCCCATCTGGCACCTGAAGATGCAGGCTGCCTTCCAGAAAGCCACGGACAACGCGGTCTCCAAGACCGTGAACCTGCCCAACGACGCCACCCAGCAGGACATATGGGACATCTACTGGAAGGCGTATGAGACCGGCTGCAAGGGCGTCACGGTCTACCGCGACGGCTGCCGCCAGAACCAGGTGCTCTGCACCGGTGACGGCGACAAGAAAAAGACCGGTAAGTCCGAGAAGGACTCCGTGGTCCGAGACCGCCCGGACGTCATCTACGGCTTCACCCAGAAGGTCTCCACCGGCCTGGGCGACCTCTACCTGACCATTAATGAGATGGCAGGCCGTCCCTTCGAGGTCTTTGCCACCATCGGCAAGTCCGGCGCATCCATCACGGCCAAGGCCGAGGCCATCGGCAGACTGGTCAGCCTGGCGCTGAGAAGCGGCGTGGATGTGCGAGAGATCGTGGGCCAGCTCAAGGGTATCGGCGGCGAGCACCCGAAATTCCAGAAGAAGTTCCTGTGCAAGTCCATCCCGGACGCCATCGCCTGGGTCCTGGAGACCCGCTACATGAAGGGCGAACACGTGGCCGGGGCCACCTCATCCCTGGCCAAGCCCATCTGCCCGGACTGCGGCGAAAACCTAGTGCTGGAAGAGGGCTGCGAGAAGTGCCACAAGTGCGGCTGGACCAAGTGCTAGCTGCCTGAATCACAGTCACGAGCAACGGCCCGCCTCCCCCAGGAGACGGGCCGTTTTGATTTCCATCATCCCCTACGAGCTTCGCATTTCGGAACAGTGCGCTTGCAACGACTACCCGTTCATCGACAACAAATCCTTCACGGATTTCTGACCTAACAAGAAAAGCCCGGCCATAAGGCCGGGCTTTTGTATCAAGCAGATGTTTGCGACGCCAGATTAGCCCTTGAGCACCTTGCCGACCTTTTCGAGGGCAGCGGCGAGAATCTCTTCCTTGACTGCGTAGGAGAAGCGGATGCAGCGGTCATCGCCGAAAGCTGCGCCGGGCACCAGGGCCACGCCGGCTTCCTCGAGGATCTTGGTGCACATGGTCGTGGAGTCCGGGGCATCCTTGGTGTAAAACTTTTCGAGCACCGGGAAGGCATAGAAGGCGCCGTCCGGCTTGGGACAGGGAGCGCCCCAACTCTCGAAATAGGAAAGGGCCAGATCGCGCCGAACCTGGAAAGCGATGTTCATCTCCTCAACGATGTCCCAGGAGCCGCTGAAGGCCGTGATGGCTGCCTGCTGGGCGATGGAATTCACGTTGGAGGTGGATTGCCCCTGAATCTTGGTCAGAGCCTTGACCAGGTCAGGGTGTGCCAGGGTGTACCCCATGCGGAAACCGGTCATGCAGAAGCTCTTGGACAGGGCGTTGACCACGGCCACCTTGTCTGGATGTTTCATCCAGAACCTGGAGAGCGTGGACGGCGTTGCTGGCGCATAGACCAGCCGGTCGTAGACCTCGTCGGAAACGATGAAGATATCGTGTTTGACCGCCCATTCGGCCAGCTCAAGCAAGTGCTCCTGCCGGTAATGACAGCCCGTCGGGTTGCTCGGCGTGTTCAGGATGAGCATCTTCGTCCGGGGCGTACGATGCTTTTCCAGGTCAGCCACAGAGGCCAGGAAGTTGTTTTCCGGTTGGGTGGGCACGATCACCGGCACACCCTGGGCCAATTCGACCATCGGCGGATAGCTCACCCAGTAGGGCGCTGGCACCAGCACCTCGTCGCCTTCGTTGAGCAGAGCCATGAAAAGATTGTAGAGCGCCTGTTTACCGCCCATGGAGGCGATGGTGTTCTCCATGGCCGCATCGACGTTGTAGAATTTCTTGAAGTACCCGGCGATGGCTAGGCGCAGGGCGGGCACACCGGGGACCGGGGTATAGCGGGTGTGGCCCTGGTCCAGCGCCTGTTTCGCGGCATCGCGGATATGCAGCGGGGTGGGGAAATCAGGTTCGCCAACGGCCAGACTGGTCACTTCACGTCCCTGGGCCCGGAGTTCAAGGGCCTTGGCGTTGATGGCCAGTGTCGCCGAGGGCTTCAGCCGCAACAATCTGTCAGAAATCTTCACGTCTCGCTCCTGTGCCGCTTTGAGGGAATTCTAGTCGGCTTCTTTGTAAGGGAATTCCCCTTGGGAGTAAACGACAAATCAGGAAAACTGGCCCGTTTGACGTTTTTGCAAATCGCTCGAGCAAACCAGAACCGACACCACGGGTCCCTTCTCTTTCGGGGTGCGACTTTATCGGGGACCAAAAACCACACTCCATGGGTGGCGACCTTTTCATGCTATTCGCACTCAAGGAGCCCATGCATTTTTGTTTCAATCACGTATTGACCTGTCTACAGCTTCATAGCCCAGGCTGCTCCCTGTACACACCTTCAAGGAGGCAGCATGACCTTTGTATCACATCGAAAACACTTGATGACCGAATTCAGGGTTGAGGCCGGGCCGGGCGCGGTTTTCCCCCTGCTTTGTCCCGTGCGCGAGTATGACTGGATTCCATTTTGGAAATGCAAACTTCTCTATTCGGTCAGCGGCCTTGCGGAAAAAGACTGTGTCTTTCGCACCTTCTTCCTTCATCGGGGCCGGGAACTATGGACCTGCTACCTGCATGAACCGGACGAGCGTATCGGATATCTGCGTCTGGGTGGAGGCAGGGTATCCCGCTTGGAAGTGACCCTGCGGCCGGAAAGGAACCATACCAGCGTCTCCTGGGTCACCACGCTCACCGGCATCACCCGCCGGGGCAATCGCTTCATTGAGAAGATGGACCAAGAGGAGTATGAACGGGAGATCAAGGCCCTGGGGGCCATGCTGGATCGCTATGTGACCACGGGCGCCAGCATGCCCAAGGGCGAGGCCAGACATCTCTTCAAGCACGGGTGACAGGAGCACAATGATACCGGAAAAGATGCACACGGTCGGAAGGCTTGCCAAACGCTTCAACCTTTCGCGCTCGACGCTGCTCTATTACTACTCCATCGGCCTGCTCACCCCCTCGGTACACCATAGCGGGGAATATCGGCTCTATTCCGAGGCGGACGCGACCCGACTGGAGCAGATCGTGACCTACCGAAAGACCGGTCTGCCCCTCAAGGAGATCAAGCGAGTGCTTGAGGCCCCGAAGTCGCGGCTGGCAACGGCCTTGGAAGAGCGCCTTTCCGAGCTCTCCGGGGAGATACGCACCCTGCGCAGCCAGCAGCGATTCATTCTGCGCCTGCTGGGGGGCAAGGCCATGCCTGAGGACGGTGCCTTGGACAAGAAAACCTGGACCGACCTGCTGCGCTCCTCAGGGCTCAATGAAGAGGACATGGTCCGCTGGCATAGCGAGTTTGAACGGCGGTCGCCCGACAACCACCGACGCTTTCTCAAGCTTCTGTGCATCCCGGACGAGGAAATCGAAACCATACGCTCCTGGAGCCGCGCGCCCCAGGAGGCTGCGAGGATATTGAAATTGAGTGCACGACAACTGGAACTGCTCTTTGAACTCTTCTCCGACACACCCCGCCAGGGGCCGGGCTCCATCGAGACCACACAAAAAATTCTGGCCATGCTCCCCACGCTCCCCAAAAACCCGGCCATCCTCGAAGTGGGCTGCGGCACGGGCGGCTCCACCCTGGACCTTGCCCGGCTGACCAACGGCACGATCACAGCCACGGACGTCTATCAACCCTTCATGGACGAGCTCCGTCGCCGGGCGAAACAGGCCGGAATCACCGGCATTACCACCACAAAAGTGGACATGACCGAGCTGGACTACCCGGACCAGAGCTTCGATCTGATCTGGGCCGAGTCCTGCGTGTTTCTCATGGGGTTTGAGGCCGCCCTCGTCGCCTGGAAGCGGATGCTCCGCCCTGGCGGCCTGCTCGTGGTCTCGGACGTCTCCTGGACCACGGCCACGCCGGACCAGGAAATCCGCGACTTTTGGGCCGTTGGCTATCCGGGTATGCTGGATATGGATGCGCATCAGGCCATCATCACGACCGCAGGCTACGAATGCCTCGGCAGCTTCATCCAGCCCGAATCGGATTGGGAGGCCATCTACGGCCCCTTGCGAGAGCGTCGACTGCCACTTATGGAAGCCGCCCACCCCGATGAC
>JAHJKV010000183.1 GCA_018822065.1 Pseudomonadota bacterium | reverse complement strand
CCTGGACTTGGACTCCGGTCAGCCGCAGATTCTGGCCAATCTTGGAGCGTGTCACAAGATGCTTGGCAACCGGGAGCAGGCCGTTGACTTCCTTCGCAGCGCTCTGAAGATGGATTCGAGCCTGGACGGAGCGCGGGCGCACCTGGATGAATTGGGCGGATGATATCACTTCGGGAGCACCTTTGGGCAGAGAGACGTATTGACAATTTCGGTTTGGAATTTTATGAGATGCCCTGCACTTTTGAAGCGTCGGAAAGGCGGCGGGAAACGTCGCCCTTTGGATATGGTGCCCCGAACCTGTGGGGCTCGCCGCCACGCGGCATTCTAAGTCAACGTTCCTAAGGAGGAAATTATGGCTGTTGTTGAATTTGCTGGTCAGTCTTTTGAGGTCGATGAAGACGGTTTCTTGCAGTCTTTTGATACTTGGACCCCCGAGTGGCAGGAATACGTGAAAGAACAGGAAGGCATCTCTGACATCACCGATGACCACCTGAAAGTTGTCGAGTTCCTGCAGGACTACTACAAGAAGAACGGCATCGCCCCCATGGTCCGCATCCTGTCCAAGGTCACCGGCTTCAAGCTGAAGCAGATCTACGAACTGTTCCCCTCCGGCCCCGGCAAGGGCGCCTGCAAAATGGCTGGCCTGCCCAAGCCCACCGGCTGCGTCTAGTCGCCGCGTTTTGATTTGCAAGGCGGGGGCTTTGGCTCCCGCCCTTTTCATTGTATAAGATGTGGAAGGCTCCTGATTTTCACTTGCCAAGCAGAATGAATATGGATATACCTCCCTGTCCCAAGCAAACAATGACAGGAGATTTGTCATGAAAAGTGATATCCATCCCAAGCAGTTCAATGCCACCATTCGTTGCCACTGCGGCTACGAATCTCAACTCCTTTCCACCAAGGGCGATTCCATCGAAGTGGAAATTTGCTCCAACTGCCATCCTTTCTATACCGGCAAGCAGCGTTTTGTGGACACCGCCGGGCGCATCGACCGCTTCCGCAAGAAATACGCCCAGTTCGAGACCGCCAAAGGCAAATAGCTCTTTTGGGCGCCACGCCGCAGGAACGACCTCTGCTGGGTTTTGCCAGCGGAGGTTTTTCTGTTCTCGGTACGGGGAGGGGCTTTACAACACGGCCCTCGGCATTATCTTTAAAAATTGCGGGCAGTTTCTAAAGATCGAACACCTGAGCCAGGAGCACTAGTTTGAAAGCGCGCGACCTTTTCTTTTTCGCTGCACCCCAGGCCGTGGGCGGGCAGGCCGTCATCGAGGGCGTGATGATGCGCGCCAAGAATATGCTTGCTATTGCAGTACGCAAGCCCGACGGCGAGATCAAGGTGGAACTCCGTCCCTGGTTTTCCCTCACCAGTCATCCACTCCTGAAAAAGCCCTTTTTGCGTGGCTTTCCCGTGCTCTTGGAAACCCTGGTCAACGGGATCAAGGCGCTCAATTTTTCAGCCACAGAATCCGTTCCTGAAGAGGAACAGGAAGAGGGCGGGGGGCTGACCGCCTGGCATCTTGCTCTGACCATGGTCGTGGCCCTTTCCTTTGCCCTGGGTCTCTTCGTGGTCCTGCCTCATTTCTTCTCCGTGGGTATGGAATATTTAGGCTTGGCTGGCGATGTGGACACCATCTCGTTCCATATCTGGGATGGCGTTTTCAAGCTCTCCCTGTTCATAGGCTACATCCTGGCTATTTCCCTCATCCCGGACATCCGGCGGGTGTTTCAGTATCACGGTGCCGAGCACAAGACCATCTGGGCCTACGAGACAGGAGTTCCCCTGACCCCGGCGAACGCTAGTCTCCATTCGCGCCTGCACCCCCGTTGCGGCACCGCTTTCCTTCTGTTCGTGCTCGCCATATCCATCGTGCTCTTCACGGTCCTGGTGCCCTTGATGCTTATTCCCTGGACGCCTGAGAATTTCATTGTCAAACATATGTATATTGTTGGTGTGAAGTTCGCGCTCATGGTGCCCGTAAGTTCTCTGGCCTATGAATTGATCAAGTTTGCAGGAAAATTTCACAAGAACATCCTGTGTCGGATGATGTGCTGGCCTGGGCTGGCCATGCAGGCCCTGACCACCAAGGAGCCGGACGACGCTCAGCTCGAGGTCGCCATCGCGGCTTTGAAGTGCGCACTGGGTGAGGAGGGTTGTTAGATGCTGGCGAAACTGGAAGGGCTTGAAGCTAAATTCGATGAATTGGAACAGCAACTGGCTGATCCGACAATCTTCGGCGATCAGGAACGCTACCGCAAGGTGTCCAAGCGCCATGCGGACCTGGGGCAGATCGTCTCTGTCTTTCGTGAGTACCGCAAGTGTTCTGAGCAGATTGAGAACAACCGGGAGATGCTCGAGGACGAGGAACCGGAAATCCGGGAGATGGCTGAGGCGGAGATCGAAGAATTGGAACCCAAACTGCCCGCCCTGGAGGAGAAGCTCAAGATTTTGCTTCTGCCCAAAGACCCCATGGACGAGAAAAACATCATCGTGGAGATCCGTGCTGGCACAGGTGGCGACGAGGCTTCGCTCTTTGCTGCGGATCTGTTCCGCATGTATACCCGTTTCGCCGAGATCAACGGCTGGAACGTGGAGCTTTTGAGTCAGAGCGAGACCGGGGCAGGCGGGCTCAAGGAAGTCATCGCCTCCATCTCCGGCGACAAGGTCTATTCCATGCTCAAGTACGAATCCGGCACCCATCGAGTTCAGCGCGTCCCCGCCACCGAATCCCAGGGACGCATCCATACTTCGGCGGTGACTGTGGCCGTGCTGGCCGAGGCCGAGGAAGTGGACGTGGATATCCGACCTGATGAAATCCGGGTGGACGTCTTCCGTGCCTCGGGTCCCGGCGGTCAGTCGGTCAATACCACGGACTCCGCCATCCGTATCACCCATCTGCCCTCGGGCCTCGTGGTTATCTGTCAGGACGAGAAATCGCAGCACAAAAACAAGGCCAAGGCACTCAAGGTGTTGCGCTCCCGCCTCCTGCAGCATGAGCAGGACAAGGCCAAGGCCGAACAGGATGAAACCCGTCGGGCCCAGGTGGGAACTGGTGATCGCTCAGAGCGTATCCGGACCTACAATTTCCCCCAAGGCCGCCTCACGGATCACCGCATCAACCTCACCCTGCACCGGCTTCCTCAGGTGATGGAAGGTGATTTGGCTGATGTGGTGGAGGCCCTTTCGTCTCATTTCCAGGCCGAGGCACTCAAGGCTTCGGTCAACTGACGAGACGCACCGGGACTCCCCATGCCGCTGTTGCGCGATGCTCTTCTCGGCTATGCAGACCGACTCACCGAAGCCGGGGTGGATTCTCCCCGGCTGTCAGCGGAAGTGCTGTTGGCCTATGCTATCGGGGCGGACCGGGTGGCGCTTATCACCGGGGCGGCAAGACCCCTGACCAGTACGGAACTCATCCGGGCCGAGCATTTCATTTCCCGGCGTCAACGGGG
>JAHJKV010000182.1 GCA_018822065.1 Pseudomonadota bacterium | reverse complement strand
GATCTCCGACGCATGATCAGCACGGTTTTTTCCCAGCTACGTCCATACGCGATGAGCAAAGATGCAGCGGAGTCATACTGTGCCGGGAAGGTATAGCCCTCACCGATGCAGGAGTCGATGCGGATGCCGTTGCCGCCTGGGGCGAAGTAACGTTTGATCTGACCAGCATTGGGAGCGAAATCCTGCTGCGGGTCCTCAAAGTTCACGCGTACCTGAATGACATGCTGGAAGGGTTTGCAGTTCTCGTCGTTGTACCGAAGCTCGGCACCGAAGGCGATGGCGATCTGCTCTTCCACAAGATCAATGCCGTAGCGACATTCGGTGATGCCGTGCTCCACCTGAAGGCGGGTGTTGACCTCAATGAGATAGGGAGTGCCGGACTGGTCCACCAGGAACTCGACAGTGGCCAGGGAATAGTAGCCGACCTCGGAAACAAGAAGACGGGCGTATTCCTTGAGTTGTTCTCGCAACTCTTCGGTCATGCCCGGCCAGGGCGAAGGGGTGATTTCGATGAGCTTCTGATGGTTGCGCTGAACCGTGCAGTCACGTTCGTCAAAGGCAAAAACGTTGCCATGCTGGTCGGCGATGACCTGTATTTCGATGTGTCGAATCGAGGTCAGCAGCTTTTCGACGTACAGGCTGGGGTTGCCAAAGGAAGCCTGGGCCTGGGCCGAAGCCTTGTTGAAGGCATCTTCCAGCTGTGATTCGTCATAGACCTCATAGATGCCACGTCCGCCTCCGCCGCCTTCGGCTTTGAGCATGATGGGCAGGCCGATCTCCTTGGCGATGAGTCTGGCCTCGGGAATGTCCACGGCCTCTTCGGAGCCGGGAACGACAGGCACACCAACCTTCTTGGCCAGCTTGCGCACGGCCACCTTGTTGCCAAGGGTACGCATGGGGCCAGCCGGGGGGCCGATGAAGATGATGCCCGCTTCAGCGCATTTATCGGGGAAAGTGTCATCCTCGGAACCAAATCCCCAGCCAGGGTGGATGGCGATGACGCCCCGCTTTTTCGCAAGCCTTACGATCCGGTCGAGATCAAGATAGGCCCTGGAATCTTCACCAAGAAGGAGAAGTTCGTTGGCGCCGGAGGTGGCGGGGGATGTCTTGTCGACATCCGTGGCGGTCATGATGGAAATCGCCTGCGACATCTCTGAAATGGATCGACAAATCCTGCGCCCGGGGATGCCACGGTTGGCTACCAGGATCGGTTTCTCACTCATCAGGTCCAGTACTTCTTGAAAGGTCTTTGGCTGCATATTCCTATTCCATTAGTGTTGGTGATATCGCCTTAAGCGATGGGCGTTCCTCAACGAGCCAAACTGCCAGAGTAGATGGTGCTTTCTTCTCCTCCACTCAGGAATCGAAGTCCTCCATCGACGGAAAGACCAAGCAGCCTTCCACGTCTGGAACCGGCACCTTCTCGCAGGGACACCTCTTCCCCCATCCAGAGGAGCCGGTGCGAAAGCCGGGCGATAAAATCAAGGGGGTTGGATTGAATCAGGAGCGATTCATACTCGATTTTCATGAACTTTACAAGCGTTTGCCACAGTCCAAGGGGGCCGGAAGATGCTGACAAAAATTGAATAATCCCAGCTGGGAAAAGGAAATGTGACCGCAGGTCATCGTCTGTCGGAGCATGATATAAATTAACGCCCGTTCCAGCCACTACCACCCTGCCACGGTCCTCGATAAGCAGGCCGCAAATCTTGCGCAACACCCCGTCCTGATTCTGGATCAGGTCATTGGGCCACTTGAGCATCAGGTCCGCGCCGAGCCGTGAGAACGACTGGCATACACACCATCCCAACACCAGGGGCAACAGCCGGTTCCAGGGAGAATCGGAGGGCAAGGACGGGAGCAGGTAGGAAACATGAAGGTTCCCAGGTTGCGACGACCAGGCTCGGCGCAATTGCCCTCTGCCCTCTGTCTGGCGAACGGCCAGGACACCTCCCCACTCAGGCAATATCCCCTGGGCCGTGAGTTCTGCGGCCAGATCCATGGTGGAGGCGCACTCCTGAACGATGAGAACCGTTGTCTCGGCATCTGCATGTTCCACAGCGTAGTGCCGTCCGCAGGTTGAAGTGGCGGTCGACATGATCAGGGGGCCAAGAGTTTCGACATCCCCTGCCCAGCCCGGATGGACATGGGCGAGATCCGCTGCGGTGAACAACGCATCGACCTCTTGATTTGTCCAGATATTTATCCCTGAAATCATGGACTATTCCTATAGCCTGCCTTGGTTTGCCGTGCTAGAATGCCTCCCATGAAGATTCTTCTGGTAGGTGGCGCGGTGCGCAATCTTCTACTCGGTCGACACGTCGCAGACAAGGACTTTCTGGTGTCTGGCAGCACCAGGAAAGAATTCCTGAGCCATTTTCCGCAGGCCAAGGAAGTGGGGCACCATTTCCCTGTTTTCCTGGTGGACGGAGACGAATATTCGTTTCCGCGTGCCGACTCTCTGGCCAAAGATCTCGAAGCACGCGATTTCACGATCAATGGTCTGGCGCTGGACGAATCGGGTAAACTTTATGCTCATCCCCTGGCCCTGGCGGACCTCCATGCTCGAATCCTTCGTCCTGCTTCGCCGAGCGCCTTTCAAGCCGACCCCATTCGTGTGTTTCGCGCCGCCCGCTTCCTGGCGGAATTGGATGATTTTTCTCCCTCGGATGAACTTCGTGCGGCCATGTGCGATGCGTCGGCCATGGGCCTGCTCGATTCCCTTTCACCCGAGCGTGTTGGCGCGGAACTCACCAAAGCCATGTCCGGTTCCAGGCCAAGTCGATTTCTGAGTTTTTTGCAGGAGACCAACTGCCTCAAACCATGGTTCCATGAGTTTTTCGGCTCCGACACTATCCCGGCTGGTCCACTCCCCCTCCACAGCACTTCCGTGCTGGGCCACACCATGGAAGTCATGGACCGACTCGCACCTGGGGGCCCGCTGCGCGTCTGGATGGGAATGGTACACGATCTGGGAAAAACTCTCACGTCCAGCTTGGAACTGCCAAGACATCTCGGCCACGATACCGCTGGAGAAGCCCTGGCTGTGGCCCTGGGCACTCGGCTTAGACTTTCCAATCGCTTTCTTCGTGCCGGCGCTCTGGCCGCACGACTGCACATGAAGGCTGGACGCTACCCGGAACTCCGGCCAGGCACACGGGTAGACCTTTTGACGACGCTCAAATTCCGCCCCATGATCAAGGACCTTTTCATCCTCTGCGCCGCAGACCATGGCCAGGATTATACTGCTGCCGCCCTGACCGATCTGGAGGCCATTCGCGCCGTACGTCTGAAGCCCCAGGACAGAGACCGCGGGGCGATTTCCGGGCGCAAACTTCACCAACTCCAAGTCGAGGCGATCATACGAATATGAATTGATCTTTTGACACAAGAGCTACGAATTGCTAGCGCTGTCAATCCGGCTGTGCTATAAATTT
>JAHJKV010000018.1 GCA_018822065.1 Pseudomonadota bacterium | reverse complement strand
GTGGAAACAATAAAACCCATAAGGCGGTTCCTCCTGCTCCAACTTGGGCAACACCTTGGGGTCCATGCGGAAGGAGATACCGAACCGCTCCGGCATGTAATAGTTGGTTCGCAACACATGCCGGAAGAATCTCAGGATATACCCCAGAATCTTGCGCTCCACATCATCGGTCACGTCTCGCAACGCCTCGTGGATTTCCTCCCGCACCGTCTCCAAGGCAGCGTCGCGCTCACCGACGAAATCGGGGTCGAAACGTGTTTCAAAGTAGCGAACCAGCAGTGCAACGGCGTCGCGATGCTTGAGCGCGGCGCGTACGATGGTACTGGAGGTATACATGTACATGTTCTTGCGAATCAGGAACTGATGGGCGAACTCGCAGGCCGCCTGCATGAGCATGACCCGTCCAATTTCCCAGCCATTGTCCTCGGCAAATCGCTCCAGACCGTGGAAGGCAAACCATTTGATGGTTTTGAGTTGGCGGGCGATCCGCTTCCATAGTTCACTCTCTTGCGTCAGTCCCGTCTGGCTCGAGTCCAGGTAGAAACTCATGACCAGAAGGTTTTCTCCATTGTGGTCGAACTCGTCGCCATAGGCCCGCTGGATGACACACCCCTCGCGAGAGAAGATTTTCAGGGCGGCAAGCAGAACGCCCCGTTTGGGCGGATTGGCAACAGCCACCATGACCCTGTCACTTCCCGGCATGGCCTCGCTGTCGAGCCGGAGGTGCACCCGCTCGGTGCCCTGGACGCAGTTGCACAACTCGAAATGACGGATCGCCCGGCCCGGCTCGAATTTCGCCACATAATCCTCGGAGGCAGTGGACAAAAAGTGTTTGAAGTCCTCCGACGAGGCGACAGGCATCAACCCAGCCTCCCCAATGGCTTGGACAGCATCGTTGAAATCCTTGGATTCCCTGGTGCACAGGGGTTGCGCTCCCAGGAGATACGTATCCAACCGGAAGGACATGTCATCCGAGGAATAGAGCCGGGCGGTCTGGATGCGTTCCTTGGCAAGCGTGGACACGGTCTCGACCACCTTGCCCATACCCGCTCCGGGCATGAGGTGGGTAACGCGAGTGCCGCATGGTGAACGCAGGGTCACGGTCTGTTTTTCGGTCCGCACCCTGGCTGAGACGATGGCATGCAGATGATCGAGTTGTTCCTGCTCGGAATGTGTCCTGAAATAATATTCGGGCATATGCGCATAAAACCAGGGAACCAGTTCTTCCACATCCTGCCTGAGCGACTCATTCAGTTTTGCTAGCATGTGTCCACCAGTGTCGCTGTTGTCCATTGCTTCCTCCAGAAATCAGGATTGGCTGCCCCGCAGGGCATAAAGAATAATGAAGCATACCAAAAAGCTCAGGCCGAAGGAACAGCTTTTTCCAAATTCCAGCTGAATGATCGACGGGTTAGCGTATAAACAGCTTTGAGACTGACGTCGGATGCCAGGGTATCACTGCTCCAAGTGATGAAAGACCACATATTTTCGCACTATTGATCCCCGCATCGTCACAGTGGGTTGATATGCCCGGAGGCTGAAAACTGCTCTCAATAATACCTTGGCATACCTTACACTTTTGTATTATATTTAATGAAGAGCATGTGAACAACGACGATTTGTTCTTCCATGCTCCGTGAAGGGGGGGCCTTCATGTGATCGAAGGGGGAGGAAGCATTGCAGCTCACTGATAAATCGAAGATCGCAATTGTCGGCGGCGGGCCTGCGGGTTCGCTCACGGCATATTTTCTTTTGGAACTTGCCAAACGCAAGCGAATGTCCATTCAAGTTGACATCTTCGAGAAAAAGGACTTTCAGGGATTTGGCCCCAAGAGTTGCAATCATTGCGGGGGGATCATCTCCGAATCCCTCATCCAAATGCTCGCCCTGGAGCGAATCGTACTACCCGCGGATGTGGTCCAACTCGGCATCGAATCGTATGTGCTCCACGCCGAGGGCCAGGCCGTTCCCATCAAAAACCGTTCGAAGGAAAAACGCATCGCCTCGGTCTATCGTGGCGGTGGCCCGCGTGGCTCCATCGCTCCCTCCTGGTCGAGTTTCGACGCCCACCTGCTTAAGATGTGCGAAACCAACGGGGCCAGGATAGTGACCGAACGCGTCACCGAAATCCAGTTCGAAGACGGATTTCCTGTTATCCAGGCGGACGAACGGCATGGTCCCTACGAACTGGTTATTGGCGCTGTCGGGGTCAATGCCCGTTCCAGCCGACTCTTTCATGGAATCATCGAACACGAGGAGCCGGAAACAGCTCGCTGCTACATTGCCGAGCTTCCCCTGGGGCGCGAAACCCTCGCCAACGTCATCGGCAAGGCCATGCACGTCTTTCTCGTGGCCATGCCCGAGGTCGAATTCGCGGCCATCATTCCCAAGAAGGAATACGCCTCGGTCTGCATGCTCGGCGACATTACCCCTGATATCGTCAAGAAATTTCTGTCGAGCCCCGAGGTCCGCCACCTCTTCGCGGATGATCCCTCCCTGCTGGAAAAGGCCTGCAACTGCCTGCCAAAGATCAATATGTCCGGCGTTCCCCGGCCTTTTGCCGACCGCATCGCCCTGGTTGGCGACTGCGGCACAACAAGACTCTACAAGGACGGCATCGGCGCCGCCTACCGACTGAGCAAGCACCTGGCCTACACCGCCATCTTTCAGGGCGTTTCGGCCAAGGATTTCGAACGCAACTACCTTCCCTTTGTCAATCGCATGCGCCGCGACAACAACATCGGCAAGTTCATCTTCGCAGTGGTCACGGCCATCACCAGGTTCAGCTATTTCCGAAAGGTTGTGGTGCGCATGGTGGAGCGCGAGCAAAACAACCCCGACGTCCCCCAGGACATGAGTGCCATTCTCTGGGATGTCTTTACCGGGAGCGCCCCCTATGCGGACATCCTGCGACGCAGCCTCCGGCCAGGCTTTATAGGCCGGTTCCTGTGGACAGTACTGGCCGCAGTCTTCCCCACAAACAAGGATACGGGACATGTTTAATAAAAAAAAGGAACAGACGGACCTGGGTCGCCCCTATGTCAATGGCGAAATCATCGCCAAGCAGGATCAGTCCAAGGGCGTGCTCTACGTCATCCAGGGCGGCAAAGTGCAGGTGGTCTTTGAGAGCGAATACGGCATGGAGGAACTTGAAGTGCTTGGTGCCGGCTCCATGTTCGGCGCGGTTTCACTCATCACCGAAAAGCCTTACCCGGCCAGCTATGTGGCCCAGGAAGACGTGCAGCTCATCTCCATCGACAACGACCTCTTTGTCCGGCGGCTGCACGAGGACCCCTCCTTTTGCTACAACCTGATCGAACAGTTGGCCAACGATGTCCTGGCGCTCCGGCGTGAACTTGACAACCAGTCCGTGAAGGACTCCCTGACCAACGCCTACATCCGCCAGAAGTTCAACGAGCTTTTCAACCGCGAAGCCCAGAGGGCCACCCGCAACCAGAATCCCCTGGCCCTGGCCCTGTTCGAGATCGACGGCTGCATGGAGATCATCGAAAACCGCGGCTACCAACGGGGCAATGAACTTATCAGCGAGACCGCGAGCCTGATCCTCAAGATCGTGCGCACCCCGGACATCCTCATCCGCTGGAGTGGCAACCAGTTCATGGTCATCCTGCCCGACACCAATCTCGTCCAGGCTTTCCAGGCCGGGGAACGGCATCGTATCGCAGTGGAGGAGTCCTTCAAGGACACGGAGTTTAAAACTACCATTTCCATCGGCATCACCTCTGTTCACAACAACGACACCTCGGAAAGCGTGATCGAGCGGGCCACCTTTGCCCTGGACACTTCACGCCAGCAGGGAGGCAACCTGACCGTGATGTGCGAGAACGAGAACGCCTGCAT
>JAHJKV010000181.1 GCA_018822065.1 Pseudomonadota bacterium | reverse complement strand
GTGGGACGGTGTCATGCGGTTTTGCCGCTACAAACAAAACGACGACATGCTGTTGGTCGGACTTGAGATTCCAGGTTCGAACCAGGAGACGATAAACGTTTAGGAAGGATGGAATGGCCATGATGAAGGTTGACCGAGGTGAAAGCGACATCCGTTTCGGGATCGGGTCCGAGTTGTATCTTGTGGACAAGATCATCGAAGAGGCAAAGGCCTTCGTTCGAAGTCAGGGAGCAGAGGATACCGGGGGCCTGATACTGGTGCTCCGGGAATTGCTGAACAACGCCATCGAACACGGCAACCACAAGGACAGCAAAAAGAAGGTGGAGGCCACGGTGGAGCGCATCGGTCCTTTGCGCTTCAAAGTGACGGTTGCCGACGAGGGGGAGGGGTTTGACTACAAGGATCTCATCCTGAAGATGTCTGATGACCCTACCCAACTCAGGAACCGCGGCTTGCCCCTTGTGAATGCCTATTGTGACGAACTCAGTTTCAACGCGATGGGTAGCCAGGTGGAGGCCTATTTGACGGTTCCGGCCGAGACAGGTTTTGACTTGAGCGAAGAGGACGGTTGGAAGGTGATCAGCCCTACTGGAGACATCACCGCCTCCGTGGCCGAACAGTTCCGGTCGCTCCTGGTGGCGCTGGTGGAAGAGGGGTACCTCAAGTATCGATTCAATCTGGCAAAGGTCATGGATATCGACTCCATCACCCTGTCCATCTTCGTGGTGTTTTCCAACATGCTCGAGAAGAAGGGCGAGGAGTACGCCTTGGAGATTGTTGCCGCCAATGCGGACATCGAAGATGTTTTCAACCTGACCAGGTTGAACAACAAGTATAGTTTTATCCAGGGGGAGTGAGATGACCAGCGATCCTTCCATTGTTGAAGAGTTTATCGTTGAGGCACAGGAGCACCTGGAGAACATCGAAGATGACTTCCTGGAACTGGGTCAACAGAAAGAAAGTCCAGATCCGGCTCTCATCGACAAGATTTTCCGGGCCGCCCATTCCATCAAGGGTGGGGCCGGGTTCCTCCAATTTAAAAATATCGGCAGTCTCGCCCATATCATGGAGACCCTGCTCTCCTCCCTCCGAAGCGGGACGATCAGCGTTACCGACGAAATCATCGAAGCGCTTTTGGCCGGTGTGGACAAGCTGGGTGCGATGCTGGCCAATGCCGACTCCTCCAACGACATGGATATCTCCGCAGAACACGGCACCCTGGACGCCATCCTCAAGGGCGTGGGGGGCAAGGATACTGCCGATGTGCCCGTGACAACGGGTGAAGGGCTGCAGACCGGTTTTGAAATCACGGAGTTTTCTCTCAACAACATACCGAAAAATCATGATTTTCTGTATATTCTGAAGTACGATCTCGTGGAGTTGGCCAAGGTGCGCGGCAAGAGCCCCATAGGGTTGATCCGGGAACTGCTGTCCACCGGCGAGATCGTTGACGCGCGCATCGAATCCGCCGCCGACGACCTCTCCGACGGAGTCCCCAAGGGGCCGTTGCATTACGAGGTGCTCTACTCTTCGCTTATCGGGCCGGAGACCATCGAACTCGCTGTGGGTTTGCCCTCGGACAAGGTGGTGGTCATCGACAAGTCCAAGCTGGCCCCGAAGCCGCGCGAGGTCGCTGCGCCCGTTGTTGAGGAAATGGAAGACGAATTCCAACTGCCCATCACCCCGGAGATGATCGAGCAGTTTGTGGCCGAATCCGACGAAATTGTGGAGACGGTGGAACAAAGTCTCATGGAGGTTTTCGAGAATCCGGACAAGGTGCAGGAAGGAATTGCCGAATCCTTCCGGCTTATCCATTCCTTCAAGGGCAATTGCGGGCTGTTGGGTTACAAGGGCCTGGAGAGGGTCAGCCACACCATGGAGACCGTGCTCGATTTCTTCAAGACCGGGGTCGTTCCCCGGCGGGAGGCAGACCGAAACATTCTCATGAAGGGAGTGGACACGCTGCGCGAGGGTGTGAGCGAGCTCTCCAAGTCCGGCAAGCTGGAACCGCATGATTATTCGGAGCTGATCGAGGAACTCGGGTCGCTTTTGCCTTCACACAAGGCTGCGGCCACGGCTCGTCCGGCGCGACGCGAGGACACGGACAAGTCCGACACTCCCAAGAAGACCGTGGAACGCCGCGATCTGCGAGTGGACCTGGAAAAGCTTGATGTGCTTATCAATCTGGTCGGGGAACTGGTCATCGCGGAATCCATGACCACCAGGCACCCGGAACTTGAGGGAATGCATCTGGAGGGCTTTGATCGTTCGGTGCACAACCTGCGTCGGATTATCGCAGACCTGCAGGACGTGGCCATGGCCGTTCGCATGATTCCCCTCTCGCGGACCTTCCGAAAGATGATCCGGCTGGTGCACGACCTTGCCAATAAGGCGGGAAAGCAGATCAAGCTGGAGCTTGTGGGCGAGGACACCGAGGTCGACAAGACGGTCATCGAACAGATCAACGACCCGCTGGTTCATATCATCCGCAATTCCGTCGACCATGGCGTGGAGCCGCCTGAGGAGCGCATTGCAGCAGGCAAGGCCGGTCAGGGCAACGTGACCATCGAGGCCAAGCACGAGGGTGGCGAGGTGCTGATCATCGTGCGCGATGATGGTCGCGGGCTTTCGCGGGAAAAAATACTGAAGAAGGCCGTGGAAAACGGCTTGATCCAAGGCGACGGTGCGAACCTGCCTGACGACGAAGTGTTCAAGATGATCTTTGAACCGGGCTTCTCCACTGCCGAAACGATCACGGATGTTTCGGGACGCGGTGTGGGAATGGATGTGGTCCGGCGCAACCTTGAAAAACTCAAAGGCCGGGTCGATGTTCAATCCAATTTTGGTCAGGGGTCAAACGTGGTGCTGCGCATCCCGCTTACCCTGGCCATCATCGAAGGTATGCTCATCCGGGTGGGCGATTCCCGCTACACCCTGCCTCTGCTCTCCATCCGCGAGTCCTTCAGACCGGAACCGGAGCAGGTCACGATTACCATGGATGGCCTGGAGGTGGTTCGGGTGCGTGACGAGATGATCCCCGTGGTCCGGCTGCACGAGCTGTACAAGATCAGGCCCGACGCAGTGGATTTGCAGGAGGGCATACTGGTCATCGTGGATTCGGGGCGCAAACAGGTGTGCATTTTCGCAGACGAGATACTCGGACAGCACCAGACGGTCATCAAGGCCTTGCCGACGTATCTGGGAAGCGCCCGGGGACTCTCGGGATGCACCATCCTCGGCAATGGAGAAGTTAGCCTTATAATGGATGTGAGTTCGCTGATCGCAATGGCGGAGAATTCCAATCTGCAAGGGGGTCAATATGTCGATGGAGAATGAAAAGAAAATGGTTGAGGACGATCTGTTTGATGAGGATTCCGAAGATACCCAAAAGGACAAGTACCTGACCTTTCAACTGGGCAAAGAGGACTATGGCATTGAAATCAGGCACGTCACCGAGATCATCGGCATTCAGAAGATTACCGAGGTCCCGGATATGCCAGCCTTCGTCAAGGGTGTCATCAATCTTCGCGGTCAGGTGATTCCGGTCATGGATGTTCGGACGCGTTTTCAGATGGAATCTCGAGAATACGATGACCGCACCTGCGTCATTGTGGTCCGGATCAACGACTCAGCCATCGGTCTGGTGGTGGATACGGTGAACGAGGTGGCAGACATTCCGGAAGATTCCGTTGCTCCGCCGCCGATGGTTTCCAGGGGAGAAGGGAGCCGATATCTGCAGGGTATGGGTAAGATCGGCAATGAAGTGAAGATCCTGCTCAACGTGAACAGACTCCTGCACGACGAAGAGCTGAGCAAGATAACCGGGGCTGGCAATTAGCCAGGACCTGTGCTCGCTGAGACGGCAGGCGCGGCCCAGGCCGGATTCGGCTGCTGTCAGGGAGCGAGTGGGAAGGCACAGCTATGGCACATGCAGGTACACACGAATGCGAGATTGTGTTGGCTCCGGGGAATGTGCGGATGCCCCAGGGACCGACCACGTTGTGTGCGATAGTCTCCTCCGGCGCGGCGGTCTGCGGATTTGACACGGTCCAGAGGAAGGGGGCCATGGCCCATTTCTGTCTGCCCTATCGGGGGAAAGATGGATCTTCCACCGCGCTCTATGCCGGTCCGGCCATCGTGGGGTTGATCCGCATGTTGCAGCAGAATGGTTCGCAACTGGAGGACCTGGAGATATTTATGGCCGGAGGGGCCGTGAACGAACGCGCAGAGGGGTTTGTCAAGGGACTCTCGGAAAACAACATCAAGGTGGGCTTGGAGATTTTGGGCAAGCTGGGACTGGCCAAGGTGAGCATGGACACGGGTGGAACCAAGGGCAGGAAGGTGATCTTCAACACCGGCAGCGGCAAGATTGCCCTGCAGAAGGTGGAGAGCCTGCGATCTTCTGACTGGTACCCTTGTTAGGAGTGCCCAATGCAAGAGAGGACCCTATCATGATGCCACTAACCGACAAGGAATTCACCGCGATCCGTGAGTTTGTTTACAGCTATGCGGGCATCAACCTGACGGAGCAGAAAAAGGCGCTGGTCATCGGGCGTCTGCAGAAGCTGGTGCTCAAAAATGATTTTGACAATTTCACCGATTATCTCGACTGGGTGAAAAACCAGGGAGGAGCTGCAGCCGTCGAGGAGATGATCAACCGTATTTCCACCAATCATACCTTCTTCTTTCGTGAGAAAGCCCATTTCGACTTTTTGAGCACCACGGCCCTGAAAGACGTGGAAGAACTCATGGCGAAGCAGCGGCCCCGGGATCTTCGTCTCTGGTGTGCTGCTGCGGCAACAGGAGAGGAACCCTATACCCTGGCCATGCTCCTGCGAGACCACTTCGGGCCGGAGTATGGCAAGCTCGACGCCGGGCTGCTGGCGACAGACATCTCCACATCCGCCCTGGCCACAGCCCATGCAGGGGTGTTTTCCGACGACCGGGTCTCCCTTGTGCCAGCCAAGCTGAAGGCACGGTTTCTAAAAAACATCGGCCCCGACCAGTGGGCGGTGTCACCGGAACTCAAGAAGGATATCTTGTACCGGCGTTTCAACCTGATGACCGAGCGCTGGCCCTTCAAGGGTAGGTTCCACATTATTTTCTGTCGCAACGTGATGATCTATTTCGATCAGAAGACCCGAAATGAACTGACCGCGAAGTTCCATCATTTTCTGCATCCGGGGGGATACTTTTTCATAGGTCACTCCGAGACCCTCGGCAGGGAAAACACGCCATTTGAGTATGTGATGCCAGCTGTATATCGTAGGAGAAAGTAGGTGGCGAGAATAGGTCCCATACGTGTGCTCGTGGTGGATGATTCCGCCCTAGTCCGCACTGTTCTCGAAAAGGGGCTGTCCCTGGACCCTTCCATAGAGGTGGTGGGCACGGCGCCTGATCCTTATGAGGCCCGGGACAAGATCGTGCGGCTGCGGCCCGACGTCATCACCCTTGATGTGGAAATGCCCAGGATGACGGGTTTGGAATTTCTGCGCAAGCTCATGCCCCAATATCCACTGCCGGTGATCATGGTCAGTTCGCGAACCGAACGGGGCAGGCAGATCACCTTGGAATGCCTGGCAGCCGGGGCTGTGGATTTTGTGGCCAAGCCCACTACGGATATTGCCTCCGGCCTGAATGCGATGCTCACCGAACTTCGGACCAAGATCAAGATTGCCTCCACGGCCAATGTTTCGCACTGGAAGCATATGCGGTCGCAGATGCGCCCCCATACCTGCGCTTCCGGGTTGTGCGGGGGGGCGGAGGGAATCATCGCCATCGGGGCCTCCACGGGCGGCACCGAGGCCATCCGCGAAGTCATCGCGAAGTTTCCCGTCAGGACCCCTGGGGTGGTCATTGTCCAGCACATGCCAGCGGGATTCACCAAGATGTTCGCGGAGCGCATGAATCAACTGTGCCAGATGGAGGTGCTTGAGGCCTCTGATGGCGACCGGGTCATTCCGGGGCGGATACTCATCGCGCCGGGAGGGTTGCAGATGCG
>JAHJKV010000180.1 GCA_018822065.1 Pseudomonadota bacterium | reverse complement strand
CTTGCGTGCAGGTTATATCAATGACCGCAGTCCCCAGAACCCCGAGTACACCGACTACATGCTGCCTTCCAGCGACCGTCAGCTTGTCAGCGCTGGTCTTGGTTTGGCCTTTGGCGATCTCGCTCTGGACTTCTCGGCCATGCGTCTTTGGGCCGCGGACAGATCCTTCAACAACGCTGTGGCCGGTACCGGGCCGACGGAAATTACAAACGCTGGCGCCTGGATTGGTGGTTTCAACGTCTCCTACAAGTTCTAAGTTCTACGACCCTACCCGATCCCTCCGGGAGCTGCTTCGGCGGCTCCCTTTTTCTTTGCCTTGACCTGCCCCCGCCCCTGTGAAACCTTGGGCCTACTGTTCGACCTATCCGGAGGCGATGACAAGAGTGATCGTAATCGACAATCTTTCCTATACTTACCCCGGCGGCGGAGACGCCCTGACCGCAGTCACCTTGGAGATTCATCAGGGGGAACTGGTGCTGCTCGCCGGAGCCAATGGCAGTGGGAAATCCACGCTCCTGGCGCACATTGCCGGCCTCTACGCGCCGACGATAGGCACGTTGACCATTGACGGAACTGATGACCCACGTACCCTTGCCCGCCTGGTCATGCAGGATGCCGACCTGCAAATTTTGGGTGGCACGGTAGGCGAGGACTTGATGCTGGGGCGCGAGGGGGCGGACGAGGCCACGGCCCGGTCAACCGCCGCCCGGCTTGATTTGCTTGCTCATTGGGACAAGCCCGTGCAGACCCTTTCCTGGGGCATGAAGCGCAAGCTTTGTTTGGCTGCGGCGCTCCTGGACGATCCCGCCGTGCTCCTGCTGGACGAACCTTTCAGCGGCCTCGACTATCCCTCGGCTCGGGAGATGCGTGCTTTTCTCGCCTCCAGCAAGGCGGCAGGCATGACGCTGGTGGTGACCGTCCATGACTTGGAGCCGGTCATCGATCTGGCTGACCGAATGGCCGTGCTCGATGCGGGGCGTCTGGCACTCTTCGACCTACCGGAAAAGACTCTGCCCCAGGTGCACAGGCATGGCATCCGGCCACCCTGTTCCTGGCGGTCCGGGGCAGGCATCGGGGCCTGGGGATATGAGGACCTGGACCTGTCATGATCGAAACCGCCCTCCAGTCCTTTGACCCGCGTATAAAGATTCTCTCGGGGGTGATCCTCGGCCTGCTGGTTTGGCAGGCCGGATTTGCAGGGCTTGTCATATATCTTTTCCTGCTCGGGGCGCTAAGCTGGCAATTGCGCGCCACCCTGCCCGGCCAGCGTCACGTGCTCAAAAGCTATGGCTGGTTTCTGCTACTGTGGACCGGAGCCAAGCTGGGAATGGATATCTGGTCGGGCGCATCGCTTCCGGTCGCGTCCCTGGCGGCGAGCCTTCTGGCGGCGCGCCTTTCCTGCCTGCTGGCCGTCGGGCTCGTACTGGCCCTTTCCACCTCATCCCGACAGCTTGGCATGGCCCTGACCTGGTTCTTGCGACCCGTCTTGAGGAGCCATGCCTGGAAGGGGGCGCTTGCCCTGGCGCTCATGGTTCATTTCCTGCCCATCACCTGGCTCACCCTGGCCCAGATGCGCGAAACAACATCCCGCCGCTGTTCTCACCTCGGATTGTTCCGGCGTATGCTGATCATGGGGCAGGCGGTCATGCGAAACCTGGGACAGAAGACCTGGAACCAGACACTGGGTGTTGCCTGTCGCAGGCTGGACCGGCCAGAGGCTTGGCAGCCGAAGTTCCGGACCGGAATCGGGCAGTGGGGGTGTTTTGTTATGCTGATGGGGGCAGGGGTAGCCTTAGCGCTTTTGTAGGCCGGAGGTGCTGAAGACGATGACTGCCACCACAAGAAGAACCCCATCGCGCAGCAGGGTCAGGGGGCTCAGAGGGGGACCGTTCGGGTCGGTGGAAAAGCAGCCGCAGGCCACGTCCAGGCCGCGCTGGAGATTGTAGCCCATGGCAGCCAGGAAAACGATCATGAGCGCGAGCACGAATAGGGAGGCCCCCCGCGTCAGGATGCCGAAAACGAGGCACAGGCCGCAGACCAGTTCAACCCAACCAAGCACCAAGGCCGAGACTAAGAGCAGGTGGTTGGGCAGGAGTTGGTAGTTGGCGATCATCTGGGCAAAGGCCTGGGGGTCCTGCACCTTGACATAGCCCGCAATCACAAACACCAGGCCCAGGGCTGTCCGAATGAATGTATTGAAGCTCATTGGCTCATCTCCAGCAGTCCGCCTGCGGCAGCCCAGCCCCCGGCACCATCGGGCATGATCGCCACGCTGATACCGCCCTTAACAATCCTTTCGGCGACCACGGTTGCCTTGTTGCATTCCCGATCCGAGCAATAGACCACCAGTGGCAGGGCGTGACCCTGTTCCGAAGCAAATTCCAGGGGGAGACTGGCCGCACCTGGAACATGGCTGTCCTGGTAGTCGAGGGCATCCCGGACATCCAGGAACACAGCCCCCGCGTCTTTCAGTTCCTTGGCCTCCTGCACCGAAAGAACCCGTATGCCGTCTCCGGCAGGGAGTGCCGCAAAGAGTGCCGGGCCCCCGGCAAAGATATTTGCACCATAGGCCAGTCCGACCGAGAGCAGTAGAATCAGAAGCGCCTGGAGTAAGGCTGTCGTGAATCCGGTGTTGGAAGGCATGGAATAATCCGTTGGTTTGTGGTTCAATGCTTGGAACGAAATAGAATTATAAATCAGTCTGGTCGCAAGGTCAAAATGGAGTTTGGGATGAAGGATATCGCCGCCGAGGACGCACGCGAGCTGCTTGCCAAGACCAGGAGCGGAAATATGACCGTTCTGGACGTACGACAGGATTGGGAATATGAGGAATTTCACTTGCCTGGTGCGTTGTTGATTCCTCTGCCGGAGATTGCGGACCGTTGGAACGAGATCGATTCTGAGAAGCCAGTTCTTGCATATTGCCGTTCGGGAAACCGCAGTCGTGCTGCTTCTACGTTCCTGGAATCCCTGGGGCTCACATCTGTGCAGAACCTCCTTGGAGGAATCACTGCCTGGAATGGTGACGGTGCTTTTGGTCCCGTACAGGGCGGCATGGAGCGCTTGCTGGGAATCCATTCGGAAGGCGATGTGCTCCTGATTGGTTATGGGATGGAGGAGTTTTTGCACTATTTTTATCGACGTATGGGATCTGATGCTACCACGGATGATGCGCGTGAGCTTTACGATCGTCTGGCCGGGTTAGAGGATCACCACATGGACAGCATCTATGCCCGCTACTCGCGCAGTGTGCATGCTCTCCTTGATCGTGATGCCTTTGGCAAAACAGTCCAGTTTACCGTGGCCGAGGGGGGAGTTGATCCCGACACGTTCGTGGCGGACAATGCCAAGTCCCTCAATACCACCCAAGATATCGTGAGTATGGCGATGATGTTTGAGGCTCAGGCCCTTGATTTCTACATGCGGGCCGCTCGGTTGCCTGCCAACGCGGAGTTCGCCGAACTCCTGACCTCCCTTGCGCGAGAAGAACAGGCCCATCTTAAGGTGCTGGGCGTCTTCCTCGACAAGCGGCCACTGGGATAGCGCCATGGAAGCGAAAGTCGGAATCAGTGCATTGGTGGAGACGTATGGCGTCAAGGAGCGAATCAAGTGTTCGCTGGTGGGGTGGTCCAAGGAGGAATTCGTGGCCCTCAAGGCTCCGCTGACTCCCGGCATCCGGTCCAGGGTCACTACCGGGAGCCAGTTGGCCATCCGCTACCTGCATGAGGGCAATCTGATAGGTTTTCGAGCCGAATATATCGACTTTATTGCCAGGCCGTTCCCGTTGCTGTTTGTCAGCTACCCTTTCAGGTTCGAAAAGCACGCCCTGCGCGGCAACCGAAGGGTGGGGTGCAACTTCCTGGCCACCGTTTCCGTCCGAGGGGCCACCTACCAGGGCATAATCCTTGATATCTCTCACGGCGGATGCAAGTTCGTATTCGCTGTTGAGGGAGGACTCCCCAAGCTGCAAAAGAATGAACCGGTGGAGGGATATTTCACCCTGCTTGGCAATCCGCAGACCTTCCCCTTCAAGGGGTCAGTCGCCACGTTGGAGGGATATCGACTGCGTGGGCAGGTGGGCTTCAGCTTCTCCTCACAGGGGACGCAACTTCCCGAGGACCTGACCAGCTACATGGACGAGGTGGCCGATCTACATGCCCGGCTGAAGGGGTAGGCGGCGGGTCAGGTTGCCCTGGTGAACCAGGCCAGATATTCCTGATTTCCTTTGGGGCCCTTGATTCGGGATGGAACGATCCCCTGGGGCACGAGACCGAGTTCGCGGCTGCAAAAAGTCGTGACCTCGTCCACAGCACGCTGTCGGAGTCGTTCTTCCTTGACTACTCCCTTGACGTTGTCACCTGGCCCCAGTTCGAACTGGGGTTTGATGAGCGCGACCACTTGCCCTGAACTTTTCAGGAAACGCATGCATGGAGGCAATATTTTTGTCAGTGAGATGAACGAGACGTCCGCAACAACCAGATCGACAGGCTCGGCAATGAGATGTTCGTCCGCCAGGCGCAGGTTGATCCCTTCCAGGTTTACCACCCGCGCATCCTGACGCATCTTTTCATGCAACTGTGCGCGGCCCACGTCAGCGGCATAGACTTTTGCCGCCCCAAACTGGAGCAGGCAGTCTGTGAAGCCCCCGGTGGAGGCACCGGCGTCCAGGCAGACGAAACCGGTAACGTCAAGGTCGAATGTCTCCAGGGCGGTCAGGAGTTTATGGCCGCCGCGGCTGACGAATCGTTCCTGCTTCTTGAGGGCAAGTTCGGTGTCCTCGGGCACTTGCTGGCCGGGCTTGTCCAGGGGGATTTTCTGCCCGTCAACGACTCGCCAGACCTGACCAGCCATGATAAGCCGCTTGGCCCGCTCCCGGCTCTCCACTAGCCCTTGGGCAAAAAGCAGTTGATCAGCCCGGACTTTCGGAGTCATGTTCCTTACTTCTTTTCCAGTCCCAGGCGGGCAACCACGTTGGCGGAGGCGGCCAGGGTGTACTCCTCGGGGCTCAGGGCCGTTTTCTGGTCCGGGGTGATGATCAGTTCCGGCTGGTTGGATAGCTTCGGGTCCGGGGTGACGCCGAAGCTCGGGTCAAAGCTGTCCTGGAAGTACATGTTCTGGAAATCGATGAATTTAAGCTGATGGGCAGTAGAGTCGAGCACGGCGAGTTCGTCAGGGGAGAGGAGGCCGATTTCCAGGGCACGGCGTGCGCCGGCAAGGCATTCGCCGCCCTGGGTGCAGGCGATGTGGCCGAAGCGGTTGGCCTGGATCATCCCTTCCATGATCTGCTGCTCGGTGACCTGGACCACCTGGAAGGAGTCCTTGCCGCCGATGGCTTCGAACTGCCTGGCGAAGTGGCGCACACGGGGGAAGGAGACCGGGTTGCCGATCATAGCCGCTTGTGCCACCGAGGGCTGGACGGTCACCGGGCTATATTTCCGCTCGGCAGCATCGTTCACGGCATAGTAGCGGTAGACCGGGTCGGCGTGGTGAGACTGGACCCCGAAGATGCGCGGCAGGGTTTCTATGATTCCGAGATGATAGAGCTTGAGGAAACCAGCCATGATGGCGGTGACGTTGCCTGCGTTGCCGATGGGCACGAACACGCATTTGCCTGTCATGTCCCAGTCGTACCACTGGGCCACCTCAAAAGCGTAGGACTCCTGGCCGAGGATGCGCCAAGCGTTCTTGGAATTGAGCAGGGCCACCCGGTAGTTGTCCGCTAGGTGCTCGACCACCTTCATGCAGTCGTCGAACACGCCGGGCACTTCGAGGACGATAGCCCCGGAACCAAGGGGCTGGGCCAACTGCTGCGGGGTGACCTTGCCATGGGGCAGGATGACCACGCTTTTGAGTGCTCCGCCCACGTAGGAAGCGTAGAGCGCGGCGGCAGCCGAGGTGTCGCCCGTACTGGCGCAGACCGTGAGCACCTCGTCCCAGCCGTGCTTACGGATCAGCGCCTTCAGGTAGCTGAAAGCACAGGCCATGCCGCGATCCTTGAAGGAGGCAGAGGGATTTTGGCCGTCGTTCTTGTAGGCCGTGGTCGCGCCGGTGAGGGCATTGAGCGCGGGCGAAGAGGCGATCACCGGGGTGTTGGCCTCGCCGAGATAGACGATATCCTCCTCATCCATGACCGGGGCGATGAGTTCGTAGAACCGGAATATACCGTGCAGGGCAGTGTTTTTGGTGGAGGCGCGTTCGTCGAAGATGCGCCGCCACTCGGTCCCGCTGGTCTGTTTTAGCTCGTCGAATGTGATATTTTCCAGGATGAACACGTCCCCACATTTGGGACAGGTGTAGTGAAGTTCGTCGATGTCGTAGGTCTGTCCGCAGCCCAGGCAGGTGTACTGCATCTGGCCGCGATAGCTTGGAAATGTGTTGGCAGACATGGCGGTTCCGTTCGTAGACGTTAGAGTGTTGAATGTTACCCGGGCCAGACTTCTCGGGTGGCCAGGGCGAGCATGGCCAGGCCCATGGAGAGCTTGAGGGTCAGGCCGATGGATTTGCCGAAGAAGGCGCCAGTGGCTGCCTTTCTTGCCTCGGGGAAGGGGCGGTCATTGAGCATTTCGATCAGCAGGCAGCCGACGT
>JAHJKV010000179.1 GCA_018822065.1 Pseudomonadota bacterium | reverse complement strand
TGCCGCAGACCCGCTCCACCACCTGGACCATCTGGTCTGGGGTGCGTTTCCGGGCCAGGAGTTCCAGGCCCCGGTGGATGTATCCCAGGCGTGGCAGGACCTCGACGATGATATCGTCTTCAAGGGTCAGGGTCAGGTGAATGGGTTCGGGTAGCACCGGATGCTGTGGGCCGAAGGGGATGACGGTGCGGCCCATCTACTCTTCCTCCTTTTTCGGCGCTATGGTGTAGGCGGCCAGAGGCGAGAGCCGAGCTTCGGGTTCCAGAAACATGTGTCCGCCGAAGTCGGGAGCTAGGCCCGTGAAGCGCAAACCGAACTGGTCCTGCATCTCGTTTTCTACCAGATAAGCGCCGGGATGGTCCTGAGTCAGGCTGGGCAGCACCGACCCTCGGGGCACGGTGAACCGAACCTGCTCCATGACCAGATTCTTGTCGAAATGGTAGATCAAGTCGAGGTCGCCGTCCTTCAGGGGGACACAGGTGGCGGTCACCAGTCGCCAGCCTCCGGAAGCGCGCCGGAGGGATTCGGCTGAGAGTTCGGTACGGAAAATGGTTGTGGCTTTCACGATTTGTCTCCATGGTCGGCATCGCGCCTGAATTTTTCAAGGGCCAGGATCACTCCGTCCAGCACGGATTCGGGTTTGGCAGGGCAACCGGGAACGTACACGTCCACAGGGATGACCTTGTCCACCCCGCCAAGCACGTTGTAGGCGTCGCGGAACACCCCACCGGACAGGGCGCAGGCCCCGACAGCCAACACGGCCTTTGGCTCCGGCATCTGCCGGTAGAGCTCCTTGAGTACGGCGGCGTTGCGCAGGTTTACCGAGCCTGTGACCAGCAGCACATCCGCGTGCAACGGGTTGCCCACGTTGACCGCGCCGAAACGTTCCACGTCGTAGATCGGGGTCAGGCAGGCCAAAATCTCGATGTCGCAGCCGTTGCAGCTGCTGCAATCGTAGTGCAGAATCCAGGGCGATTTGCGCTGGGCGTACTCCGTCAGTTTCTTGAGCATCTTCATCACCATACCACCCAGGCCAGATTGGCAGCAGCCAGGAGCAGGCCGGGTCCCCAAAACACGGCCAGGAGCCAGGGCCAGGTCAGCCGGGCTGAGGCATTGTCCAGCACGATTTCCCCCAGCCAGACTAGAGCAATCAGAAGCGTCATGCCCCAGAGACTTGTGGCCCAGAACAGGGCACAGATGCCTAGCAGGAGCAGGGTGTCCAGCCAGTGGGCTACTTCAAGCAGAGCCAGGGACGGGCCGGAATATTCTGTATACAGGCCGCGTACCAGTTCCTGATGTGCATGGGCTGATGCGGCGGTGTCAAAGGGCGACTTGCGCAGCTTGATGCCCATGACCAGCAGCAGGGCGGCAAATGTCAGGGGCAGCGAGGGCAGCAGCGGCCCGGAAAGATGGAGCGGAGCATTGGCTGAAAAACTGCCGGACGCCTGTCCAACGCAGGCCAGCACCACCAGCAGCACCGGCTCGTAGGCCGCCAGTTGCAACAGCTCGCGTTGGCCTCCGGTCTGGCTGTAGGGCGAGGGCGAGGCCAGCGCGCCCACAGCCGGGAGCACGGCACCTACGGCCTGGGTAAAGAAGACCAGCAGAAGATCCTGCCCGGCAAAAAAGAGCCCCAGGGCAGCAGCGGAACCAGCCAGCCCGCCCCAGGCGCAAACCTCGGTCATGGAACTGGTGAAGAGCGGCTCCTTGGCCCAGAGTTTGAGCACGTCGAAATAGGGCTGCAGGATCGGCGGCCCCACTCGGCGTTGAATCCGGGCTGTAAGCCTGCGGTCCAGTCCCTGGATCAGCCCGCCAAACAATAATGCCAGAAACAAGGCGCCGAGTGCTATCAGCAGGTTGTTCATGCTCCTCCCCACGGCCATAAGGCTCCGAATTGAGAGAGAAGGAGCAAGGCGACCAACCCGGCCAGGGCCAGTCCGTTTACCCAGGGGAGCAGTCGTGTTTCTCCGAACACGCGTTCAAAGGCGTAAACGCCGGTTCTGGCTTGCACGGTCTGGCCCAGGGGATCAGTGAACGAGGAAGTGCCGGTGGATTCAAGCCCGGCGAGATACGGACCAGCGGGTCGTGCCGTTTTTCGTCGGGAACGAGCCTTGAGCCCCAAAGCCAGTCCAAGGAGCAGAGCCGGAAGCAGGGGGGCATACACGAAGCCGCCCACCTGGAAACTTCCGGGCATGTGATTTGCGCCCGGCCCGGCCACCTGGGAGTACAACCAGGGACCCAGGGCCGCGCCGGCAAGGGTCAGCCCGGCTAGCAGATATTGCGGGAGCATGCGAGCGGGGCCGCGGTCTTTGTCGGACCCTGTCGTATCTCCGGCACCTAGCACCAGCCCGGCCCAGCGTGCCCAGTAGGCCACGGTCAATCCGCTGCCCAAGGCCAGCATTATCAGCAGGACCGCATTGTTTGAAGCCGCTTCCACGGACATCCACTTGCCCAGCAGCATGCCAAAGGGCGGGAGGAGCATGGCCCCTACGCCAAGGGCCAGTAGCATGGCCATGCGCGGCATGCCAGAAACCAGGCCGCGCAGGTCTTCGGCCTGCCGTCCACCGCGTCCCTGGTCTGCGCTGCCCACGCACAGGAAGAGAAGCCCCTTGGCCACAGCATGGAAGAGGAGCAGCAGGGTGCCGGCGGCCAGGGCCCAGTCCGTGCCTATTCCGGCACAGGCGATCATCAGGCCTAGGTTGGAAATAGTTGAATAGGCCAGCACCTCCTTGCCATCGGAGCGGCCCATGGCTAGCACGGCTCCGACCAGGAAGCCGAAACCCCCGATCAGGGCCGTGACCGGGCCGAGGGCTGTAGAGGCAAATACCGGGGAAAAGCGCAGCACCAGATAGACTCCAGCCTTGACCATGGTTGAGGAGTGCAGCAGTGCCGAGGTGGGTGTGGGCGCGACCATGGCCCCCAGCAGCCAGCTGGAGAAGGGCGGCTGGGCTGCCTTGGTCAGACCTGCCAGCACCAGCAGGGCCAGAGGAAGCAAGGGAAGGCCGACTGTTGCGACCAGAGTCTGGATATGCAGGCCGAAGCCGCCGACAGCCAGCCAGACCATGGCTCCCAACAGAGCAAGGCCGCCCACGGAGTTCATCCATAAGGCCCGGAGCGCGTTGGCCTGGGCCACCGGGGTGCGGTCGTGGCCGATGAGCAGGAAGGAGCACAGGGTGGTCAGCTCAAAGCCAAGATAGAAAAGACGCAGATCGGCAGCCAGGGCCAGCCCGTTCATGGCCCCCAGAAATCCCAGCAACACCAGGAAAAACACTGGTTGCCTGGAATGTTTTAGGTTCTGGTGGTGTTCGTGCTCGCGCATGTAGGGCAAGGCCCAGAGGCAGATGAGCGAGCCTACCACCGAGATCACGCTGACCAGTATCAGGGACAGCCGGTCCGCATAGAACAGATTCGTGGCAGGGGCGTGGGGCAGACTCTCCAGGAGTGCCAGCAGGGCGGCCTGGGGTAGCACGAAGATGACGGTCAGGATGCT
>JAHJKV010000178.1 GCA_018822065.1 Pseudomonadota bacterium | reverse complement strand
TCGAGGGACCGCCGTCGACGTAGAGCAGGTCCTGCTTTGTGCCGTCGCAGCGCAGCGACCAGCTGATCAGGCCGGGAGAAGCTCATGCTGTTCATCGTACCCGACGAACCGGACGAGACCCTTGCCCCAGGGACAGAGAGCGCTTCCCTCGACCCAGGTGCCGCCCGCAAGGCCCAACTCGACGACTCGGAAACCACCAAGTCCACCAAAAAGGTAGACCTGGACCTTGATGACGCCCCGTTTCTGGAAGAAGAGGAGGAAGAGGAGGAGTTACTGGAAGAGGAGGAGTTCCAACTTCCCTCCGCCACAAGCGCGCTCAAGGAGAAAAAAGAACTCCCGGCCATCCTCAAAAACAAGTTCCTCTACATTGGGCTGTTCGCCATGTTGCTGCTGGGTGGCGCAGCCTTTTTCCTGTTCTCAGGCGATTCTACCCAGCCACCAGTGGCCCAAGCACCTGCCCCGGAAGAACCGGTAGCCCCCGAGGTCGTTGCTGAAGAAGCCCCGGCGGTCGAACCCGCGCCTGGCGAGACCCTGATCAAGCTCGACCCCTTCCTCATAGAACAACATGATGCCGCGGACACCCTCCGGTTCCTCGAAATCAGCCTGGTCTATTCGACGACTAATCCCAGCTTGGCCGACAACCTCGTCCGCGAAACCCCGACAGTCCGCTACGCCCTTTTCTATTACATGAAAAGTAAGGATCTTGCGTTTTTGACCGATCAAGCAAATGTAGATAACCTGAAATTGGAATTGTTGAACGTGACCAACCAGTATATGGTTCAAGGAGAGTTCGAAACACTACTTTTTGAACAGTATCTGGTCAAATAGGAGGTCGCCATGACTCCTTCACCCGTCGACTACCCGACCCTCCTCTCCCAGCTGCCCTTTGTGAGCAAGCTGGCCACTGCGGAACAGACCAAGCATGAGGTCCGTCAAGAACTCTTCGGACCGATGATCGTCGAGCAGCAGCGCTTGAAGAACAAGGAACAGGTCCCGGAGATCAACAAGAAGGAAAAGGCGGTACTCGTCCACGAGGATGGCGGCAACGACCAGTCCGGCCACCCGGGTGAGCGTTCAAAGCACGAAGCCAAGGATGATTCCCCCGAGGATACCGACACCTCTTCCGCCAATTCCTCTCCCTGGACCGGAAACATCATCGACAGGAAGATATGACGCTTCCCTGCAGGTACTCCAATGAATCTCACCACGTTGCTCCTGGTCTTTTTTTCCATCACCGAACTCGTGCTCCTCGCAGTGGTGCTTCTCTTCTTCTTTCGACTGCGGAAGTCCGAACAACTGCTCAGCAAACTCAGCCAGGGGCAGACCGAGTTTATGAACAAGCTCAGGTTCAACGCGCAGATGGAGCAGGAGATGATCGAAACCTTTGCCAAACGCCAAAAAGAGCTGATCAACCTGGACGAGGTCATGGAAAAACGCGCCGATGAGCTCTCCCGACTGGTCAAACAAGCAGAGAAACTGCTCGATTCTCCCGCTCTGAAACGAGAACTCATCCTCACGGGCCACCGCCAGGGCAAAGGCCCGCTCCAACTTGCCAAGGCCACCGGCCTGACCCTGGAAGAGGTCGAATTGATCATCGACCAGGGCACGTAAGTCCATGCGTATCCGGGAGCGCGGGCAAGCATCCGGCGATTCGGACACCAGCCTCATGCATGGCAAAGAGGAACGCGCCCGGCTTTTTAAAAGCCGCCACCACGTGGGTCAAAATGTCCGGGGAATCTTTCTCAGGAGTGACCCGTCGGGCTTGGCCTGGATATCCTTCGATGGATTGGCGCTCCTGACCGGTCTTGAGAGCCCTCCCCCCCCAGGAACCCGGCTGCATTTCATCATCCAGGCGCTGCACCCTGATATCCTGCTTCGGGAAACACGCGACGACGGAGGCGGCAGCGGCCAGACCACCGCCAACCATGTCCAGGCCTTCGATGCCTTGCGGACATCTTTTGAAACCGGTGCCCGGGATATCCTGTTGGCACAGGCCGCGCCAGCCCCCCCCCTGATCGAACGACGTGACCGATTGTTCGAAGCGCTTTCTGCCCAGGACCAGAAGCGGTTTCTGGCCACCGCCGAAGCCCTGGCCAACATCAACGGACGACTTTCCGCAACCGGAACCACACGCCTATATTATCTGCCCTGGCTCCTTCCAGCCCTGCGCATGGATCTCATCCTGCGAAAAGAGCGCAAAAATGACCTCGACTACCTGGAAATATCCCTCGGCTATGAGACGCAGGGCGCAGGCGCTGTCCAAATGCGTATCCTCGCCCGACCGGGACGAGCCGGTGTCCGGGCCTATCTGGAACGCCATGAACATCTTCCAGCAGCCGAGTCCGTTCTGCGCGCCCTGGGCCCGCACCTGGACGAAAACATCATCGTGCTCGGAGCAGTGCCACAAAAAAAATATGCTCATGGCGGCATACTCTCTGAATTGCTCGTAAAAAGCCCTCACTCGTTTTTGGGCTTAGGAAGCTGAATCCCTAGCGATCTTGCCATATATTTCATTCTGCCGTATGACGGCGACAAAAAGGAGCACCATATGCGCATCCTAATCCTCGGCAGTGTCGTTCTGGCGGTTTTTCTCTGCACGTCGCTGGCCCAGGCTGAAGGTGCAGTGGGCTGGGTCTCCCAGGCCGAAGGCGCAGCCAGCGTCGCCACTGCCGGAGCCGACCCGAGGCCGGCCGAGGTAAAAATGGACATCGCCAAGGAAGACGTGCTGGCAACAGGTCCGAACGGCACCATGCAGGTGGTCTTCCGGGACGAAACCATTCTCGCCCTGGGGGCGGACTCGCAATTGGTGATACTTGACGCCCTGACCCTGGACGGCGACGGACTGTTCAATCTCCGCTTCGTCCAAGGCGCTGTCAGACTTCTCGCCAGCGCTACTGCAACAAAAAATGCCGATAAATTTCAGATGGATTTACCATTGGGCTCCATTGGTATCAGAGGCACCGAGTTCGGCGTCCGTGTTCTGCCCGAGCGCTCCACTGTCCTGCTCTACGAGGGCGGCCCCGTGCTCTTTAGCACTTCTGGAGGAGCCGCCAACCAGGAGGCCTGCGCCACACTTACCAAGGCTCTGGATGATGCCCAGACCACCCTGGCTGACGCCAAGGAAAAGAACAACGGTGTGATCCAAAGTCAAATGAAGCGCCGCATTTCGCAAATCAATGATCTGCAGACTGAAGCCGGTTGCGCACCATATGCGAAGGGAGAATGACACATGAAAAATATCTGCACCGCCATGCTGCTGATCCTGGTCTGCCTAGCACTATCAGCTCCTGCCTTTGCAGGCTGCCCGGTCGATAGCAAGAAACACTCGGACAAGTCCTTCAAGGCTGCCACAGCGGTTGTTGAGGATATGGGGGAATCCGCCGAGGCCGTCACCGTTGAAATCACTGAACCTGGCACGGCGGTCACGGCCATGCCCGGAGTTCCATCCACACAGCCCGGCCCGGCCAACGCTGAAGACAAGGCAGTACTTGACGCGCTGACCCTCGACCGGGATGCAGCCAAGGCGGCAATGCCCTAGAAAGCAATGGTGAAGCCAATAAAAAACCCGCCTCAGGGCGGGTTTTTCGCGACCTTCACAGGGGTCGCCCAGGAGAGCTTCACTCTGAATCAGAATCAGAATCGGTGGAAGACTCAGTTCCATCCTCTTCGTCATCCGCCTTGCGTTCCTGCTTTTTTCGAAGCTTCTCTTCTTTCTTTTTCTTCTTTGCCATTTCCTTCTGCCGTTTTTCAAATCCGTAGTTTGGTTTCTTCGCCAAGATTCCCCCCTGTTTAGTGGTTACCTAACCTGTCATGATCCGGAACATCCGACACCAACCTTACACCAGAATGACCCAAAAGGAAAAAAATAGGCCCGCCCCCGAAGGAGCAGGCCTTGTTGTGCCTCATTGAGGCAACGAACCTACCAGCGAGGGCGCTCAGCGCGGGGGCGGGCTTCATTGACTTTGAGGTTGCGACCGCCGAAGTCCTTGCCGTCAAGGGCTTCAATGGCATCCATGGCGCCGGCATCTTCCATCTCGACGAAACCGAAGCCACGGGGGCGGCCGGTTTCACGGTCTTCAATCAGTTTGACGGAAAGCACTTCACCGAAAGCTTCGAAAGCCGCGCGGACTTCTTGTTCAGTGCAGGACCAGGGCAGATTGCCGACATAAATGTTCTTGGACATGTAAATCACTCCGTAAGACAGTAGCGGTTGGCCTTCACACTTGTGAGGGCAAAAAAGAGCTGCGAACAGGAAGCGCGCAACTCCGTGTAAACCTGTTCAATACAATCCAGCGTAAGCCAACAGGAGGGCCGCACCCATCCTGGTGCAGCTGGAAAAAATAATCCTTTAATCGTATAAGCAGGGAAGTCAAGATTTTTTTAACTTTTATTCAGAAAAAAAATCCGCCTGTTCTGGCGGTCTTTTCTCTTCACATAGCAACGCGTTAGGCGAGAGCGGGCATGGTCGAAAGCTCTACCTCGGACTCGAACCGGACATCAACAGGCTCGCCCAAGGTGATTTCTTCCAGATATTCATCGCGATGTGCTGCCAGGAAACGCAAGAAAGCGTTGTTCATCTCATGGCCGGATGCGAAGACCTCAAATCGTCCCTGCAGAGGTAATCCCATGATAGCCATATCGCCGATGAAGTCGAGCATCTTGTGCCGGACAAACTCATCCTCGAAACGAAGACCGTCGGTATTGAGCACTGCGTAGTCGTCCAAGACGATGGCATTGTCCAGGCT
>JAHJKV010000177.1 GCA_018822065.1 Pseudomonadota bacterium | reverse complement strand
TGTCGCCAGAAGGTCGTCTTCCTTGCGGCTGAGGTCTTCATTCATTCGGTTCAGCATGCGTCCGGAAAGGGCGCGAATCTCGTCCATCGTATACTTTCCCTCCAGCTTGATCTTGTTTCCGAAGACGTGGGCCACGGCCTGCAGGCTCTGGGCCTTGGCCAGGCTGGAGTGTTGGATGTGTCGTATGGTCAGGTTTCCGGCGTAGTGCACATTCAGCCCGGCCACGCCCAGCCGGATGTCCCGTTCCAGGTCGTCGAACTGGGTGGGGGAGAAGCGGATGTCGAAGGTGCCGCAGCGCTCCACCCCGGCCAGGGAGAGCAGGTGACAGCAGCCCGAGACCGAGGTGGCGGGCCGGCAGTAGCCGAAGAGCCCCAGGTCGAAATCATTGGAGGCGTTGTCGAAGACCATGATCTTCTCGGCAAAGTCCACAAAGGTCTTCACCGAGTCGTTGGGCGGCAGGAGGTGGTAGTCGGCGGACTGGACCGTGTGCGGTCGCCTGGCCGAGGTGACCCGGCAGCCCACCACGTCCACGGGGTTCCCTTCTAGCTCGGCCCGTTCGGCCTCGCTCACGAGCTGGACCAGCCAGTGTCCGGGCAGTTCCACGTCATCATCCAGAAAGGCCGCCCAGCGCGAGGCCCGCACCTCCGGCAGAGAGAGCAGCCAGTTTCGTGCTGCGGGCGCCCCCAGGTTCACGGGCAGGGTCAGGGAATGGAAGTGTCCCTCGGGGAAGAGCTGTTTCGCCTGGCCGATCACCTCGGTCATGTGGTCGGTGGAGCCGTTGTCGAGCACGAATACCCGGGCCTGGCGGAGGTCTGATGCGGCTACTGCCTGCAGGGTGGCAGAGAGGAGTTCCGCCTTGTTCCAGGAATAGAGCAGCACGGCAACGTCGGAAAAATCTGAGGTCGTGGTCAGGGTCGGGTGGAGCAGGGCGTGAAGTTTCAGGGTCAGTTGCGGGTGCCAGGCCATGGTTTTCCAGAGTTCTGTCAATCCGGCTGTGGCCCGCTCCGTGTCGCCGCAGCGCAGGGCAAGTTCGGCCAGTAGATAGTCCCGCCAGGGCCCGAAAAGGTCGGGGTCCAGTTGTTCCACCTGGGGCAGGGCGTCGGCGGGGTCGAGGTAGAGCGCGGCCCATTCGGCCCGGAGCCGGGCCACGAGCGGGGCCAGGTCATCACCCAGTGCAGTGGCCTCCAGCAGGGAGCGCGGCAGGTCTGCGTTGCCCATCCGCAGGAGTCGATCCCAGCCAAGGGCCAGCCAGCCAAGGGCCTGGTCTGGTTGGTGCAGCCGGGACAAAAGATGTCGGGCGGTCATGGCCGCCTCGCCTGCATCCAGCAGTTCGTTCATTGCCTCAGCCTCTTCGGGGGCATCCAGTCGCCCATTCATGGCTGCGGCCAAATTCCGGCTGGGTAGGTGGGCATCCTCCAGGCCTGCCAGATGCCCGGTCAGGGCCGGGTCCAGAGGGCGACGCAAGAAGGCCCACCGGGCGAGCCCCTGGGCCAGCGGCCCCACTGCTGGCGTGGTGACGGCCAGGACTGCCGATCCTTTAGTCAGGGCGCGGATGGAGGCGTGTTGCTCAATGCCCAGCGCCCAGGTGGGGGCATGGGGGCGGAGGGCCCTGGCGGCGCGGACGAAAACGGAGGCCGAAATGTTTGCGGTGGTCGAGGTGTCGTGCATCTTCTTCGGACTTGTACGCCATCTCCGCAGGGATGAAAAGTACGGTGACCTTTGCGCCTGATTGTGATAGATATCTGCCTATGCTGGAAATCATAGAAACCATCCTTGGCGGCGGAGTTGTCGTCTATCCCACCGAGACCCTGTATGCGGTTGGCTGTGACGCCACCAACCCGGCGGCGGCCCGGCGCGTGGTCGAGATCAAGGCCAGGGAGGGGATGAAACCCCTGCCGATCCTGGTTGGCTCCATGCACATGCTGGAAATGGTGGCCGTGGAGGTGAGCGACGAAGTGATCCGCCTGGCTGAGCTGTTCTGGCCCGGTCCTCTGTCCATTCTGGTTCAGTCCCTCGAAACCCTGGCCCCGGCGGTCCGGGACGAGCACGGGTTCACCTCTGTCCGCTGGACACCCCATCCCCTGGCCACCAGGCTCTGCCGCGAGGTGGGGGCGCCTTTGGTCTGCACCAGCGCCAACTTCAGCGGCCAGCCCCCTGCCGCGACCCCGACAGCCCTGAATCCGGCCTTGCTGGACCTTGTGGACGAGTCCCTGCTGGACCGTCCCTGGCCAGCCGGTGGAGACCCCTCCACCCTGGTTCGTCCCCTGGAAGATGGTTCGGTGCAGATTCTTCGGCCCGGAGCAGTGTCTGTCCAACTGCTTGAAAGCAAGGGGTTCAAAGTAGGGTGAAGTGCCCGGTGTCCCCGAACTGTCATATTTGACAGTATACATTCGATCTTTTTTGGGGCAAAGTTAACTCGGAAAAACGAGATGGCTACTGAAGAACACCCCCTCAAAGTACTGATCGTCGAGGATTCCCTGCTGGCGCTGGAACAGTTGCGTCTGAAGATAGAGAACTCCCTCGGCTTTGAGGTACTCACTGCCCGCACCCTTGCCCAGACCAAGGAGCTGATGGACGAGCATGGGGATACTATTTTTGTGGCCATCCTCGACCTGACCCTGCCCGATGCTCCTGGGGGCGAGGTGGTGGACCTGGCCGAGGAGCGAGGCATCCCCTGTATTGTTTTCACCTCCCTCTTTTCTCCCGAAAAACGTCAGAGCTTTCTTTCCCGCGAGGTCATCGACTACGTGGTCAAGAACCGAAGGGCTCTGGACGAGGTCGCCTACACCCTGAACCGTTTGCGGAAGAACCGTGGAGTCAAGGTGCTCCTGGTGGACGATTCCAGGTCAGCGCGATCCTACGTTCGCGTGTTGCTCAACCGCTACATGTTTCAAGTCATCGAAGCCGCGAGTGGCCAGGAGGCCCTGGAAACTCTCAAAAAAGAATCGGACATCAAGCTGGTCATCACCGATTTCGAGATGGAGGGCATGAATGGCGTGGACCTGACCTCGGAAATCCGCGCCCGCTACTCCCGCGAGCAACTCGCCATCATCGGTATTTCCGCGCGAACGGACAAGACGCTCTCCGTGCAGTTCATCAAGCAGGGAGCCGATGATTTTCTGGACAAGCCGTTCGAGAACGAGGAGTTTTTCTGCCGCGTGCTCCACAACGTGGAGACTATTGAAAATCATCAGCGGCTGCTCGAACTGGCCATGCTCAAAACCCGTTTTTTGAGCATGGCCGCCCATGACTTGCGCAACCCCATCAATGCCATCAAGGGGTTTTCCGACCTGTTGCTGTCAGACGATGATCAGCAACTTGGGGATGATCAAAAGGAGATGGTCGGGTTCATGAACCGTGCCGCCAACGAGATGGATGATCTGGTCAAGGACCTGCTTGATATCTCGGTCATAGAAAGCGGGCATCTGGAATTGGAGCAGGCGCAGTACGACCTGGCCGAGATCATTCGTGAACGGGTGCAGCGGCAGCGCATCCCGGCCCAGCGCAAGGGCATTGACATCCAGGTCATCACCGATGGTTCGCTTCTGGGGATAGTGGACGGCAACCGGGTGGCCCAGGTGTTGGACAACCTCCTGACCAACGCCCTCAAGTTTTCTCCTTCCGGCACGAAGGTCACCGTCTCTCTCGCACTCACGCAAGATGGGGCGCAAATCAATGTGACGGACCAGGGACAAGGCATCCCCCCCGCCGAGCAGGAACGGCTTTTCGGGGCGTTCCAGAAACTCTCGGTCCGGCCCACGGCGGGGGAGAGCAGCACCGGACTGGGCCTGGCCATTGTCAAAAAGATCGTCGAGGCCCACCACGGCAGCATCCAGGTCGAAAGCGAACCCGGTAAAGGCGCAACCTTCTCGGTCATCCTGCCTATCCACTAAATCTTCGACCTGTCTCCCCCTTCTTCCCTTGTCTTTCTCGCGGGCTTCCGCGCGTTTGTGTCCCTGGTAGTCAAAGTTTCTGGACTCGGGCTCGTTGCGATCGAAAAGTACAAAATAACAAATAATATGAGCTTGATGCGATTGTTTTATCAGAACGAAATCCAATGGCCCCGCGAACGAGGTTCAAGTTATTTGACTGAAGAGGGGACAAGTGAGCCTGTTTTGGGTAAAGTCAAAGCGCTCTAAGCGAATGATATTAAATGGTATAAATTTAATTTCATCGAGGTCCCTGCTTTGGCATGCCGGTTGCTAAGTAAAAAGCATCCTTCTTCTTTTGCACAAAGTTCGATCAAGGCTTTCCGGGGTGGTCCCGGGAAGCCTTTTTCGTTGCCCTGCTGTCTGTTAGGGTAGGCAGTTTGCGCAGATTCCATTGGTCTGTGTTGCATTGATGCTTCGGCTCGGTGATAATCATATGGAAAAATGGCGACCGATCCTACAATCAGCTTTCTTCCTTTTGTCATTTTATGCTATATTCCGAGGATGGAACCATTGACTTGATTTGTTTTTTAAATAATATCAAACAATAGCGTCTGTTTTTTTTGGGTATAAATTAAACATTTGCATATAGGTGTTGCGTGGAGAGATCACAGAAGGGGGGAGCATTGAATACGGTCCGGCCTTGCCCGCATTGTGGCAAGGATATTGAAGTCTACAGAAATCCAAAACCCACCGTAGACGTGGTCATCCACCATCCTCTACAAGGGGTGGTGCTCATTGAGCGTTCCAACGAACCTTTGGGTTGGGCTCTGCCTGGCGGGTTTGTGGACTATGGTGAGTCTTGCGAGACAGCGGCCGTGCGTGAGGCCCGGGAGGAGACCGGGTTGCAGGTCGAGCTCACCGGGCTGTTGGGGGTTTATTCAGATCCTGATCGAGACCCTCGGCATCACACCTTGAGCGTGGTCTACACGGGCCGGACCGAGCATCCTGATGCCCTTACTGCTGGCGACGATGCTGCCAACGCGCAATTTTTTCCCCTTGGTGAGTGGCCGAAACTGGCTTTTGATCATGAACGGATTCTTGCGGATTTTCTGGGCGGCCTGAGTCAGATGACCGACAGGATGGAAGGGTAGGCGATGGTCAGAACGCCCGATGATCCGCAAGTGCTCTTGCTGACAAGCGAGATGTTTCCGTTTTCCAAGACCGGCGGCCTAGCCGATGTCATGGGGGCGCTTCCAGTCGCTCTCCACCGAGCGGGTGTCCGCGTGGCTGTCTGCACTCCTTTCTATGGCCGTCTTTCCGCCGGAGGCCACGAGGTGCGCCTGGTACAGGAACGCTGCCCTGTCGGCTTTCCCTGGGCACCGATCACCGCCGAGATCTACCGCACAGAGTACCATGGGGTTCCGGTCTATTTCATCGGTCGGAGCGAATATTTTGACCGGCGCTACTACTACAATACTTACTCCGGCGATTATTTTGACAACTGCGAGCGGTTCACCTTCTTTGTGCGTGCATCCCTGCAATGGGCTCGGCAGATGAAGACGGCTCCGGCGGTCATCCATGCCCATGACTGGCAGAGCGCTCTTGCCCCGGCCTTCTTGCACTACCTGCGTTCCTCAGATCCCTTCTGGAAAGACACGAAAAGCGTCTTCACCATCCACAATCTCGCCTTCCAGGGACGGTTTTCCAACCGGCTCTTCGAGGGCTCAGGGTTGCCTACCGAGGCCTGGAACCAGGAAGGGGTGGAATTTTTTGGCGACTTCAACCTGCTCAAGGGCGGTATTGCCTACGCTGACGCGGTGACCACGGTCAGCCCGTCCTATTCCCGGGAAATTCTTTCTCCAAAGTTCGGCTGCGGCATGGAGGGTATCCTGAGCAAGCGGCGTGACGTCCTCCATGGCATCCTAAACGGTGCGGACTACGATGTATGGGGACCCCACGACGACCGGTATCTTCCATGCTCCTATGCCTCCGATGATTCCAGCGGCAAGATAGAATGCAAGAAGGCCCTGATCCGCGAACTCTGGTTGGCGGACCAGTTGGAGGACCGCCCCCTGCTCTCCTTCATCGGACGGCTTCGCAAACAGAAGGGCATTGATCTTCTCATCGAGATTTTGCCCCAGCTCATGAACAAGGGGCTTGGTGTGGTGGTGCTCGGGGAGGGCAACCTGGAATACGAGCAACGGCTCATGGAACTGGTTGAGGAATATCCCGGAACCCTGGCCGTGGTGATCGGCTATTCCGAGGACCTGGCCCACCGCATCCACGCCGCCTCGGACATCTTCCTGATGCCCTCGCGCTACGAGCCCTGCGGGCTGACCCAGATGTATGCCCTGCGCTTCGGCACTCCCCCGGTGGCCACGGCTGTGGGCGGACTCATTGACACCATCGTCTCCTACCCGAGTCCCTATGCCACGGGCTTCACCTTTGCCAAGCCAGAGGCCAAGCTCTTTTTGTCCGCCATAAATCAGGCCCTTCGGCTCTGGAACAACAAGGCTTCCTGGAGGAGCATGGTTCGCAGGGCCATGAAGCAGGCATTCACCTGGGAACGTTCTGCCGAGCAGTATGTCAAACTCTACAAGAGCATCGGAATGACAATTGAGAGCGATTAATACACCTTTTCCTTGCGCGGACTGGTAGGAACGCATATTCTTCGTAGGAATGAAAATCCTGTTTTGGATTCTTCACAACAAAAACGGCGAGGAGGTCCCCATGCCCGTTTCGAAAAGATACTTGAAAGACAAAAAGATTTGCAAGGTGAGCTTCAAGATGTCCAAGACCGTTGTCGACGGTGCCAAGAAGATTTTCCTGGTGGGCGAGTTCAACCAGTGGAACACCAAGAATACGCCCATGAAGAAACTCAAGGATGGCTCGTATTCGGTGACCGTTGACCTTGAGGCCGGACGCGACTACCAATATCGTTACCTGACCGACAAGGGCGACTGGCTGAACGATACCAAGGCAGACCGCTACGATTACTCCGCTTTCGCCGGCGGCGACAACTGCGTGGTCTCCACATAAGTCCATTGTCACAAACGGTGCAGCACACCTCCCTGCTTCCGTGGGGCAGGTGGTCTGTACTTGTTTCCATACATGCTCCGGTTGAAAGGACACCAAGGCGCGACATTCCATGAGCAGCAAGAACACCACCTCCCCGCTCCATATCGAGCCCTATGATCTGCACCTGTTTGGTCAGGGGGGGCACTGGGATCTGTATCGCATTCTCGGCGCACATCCCCATGCCGAGAAAAAGCGCAAGGGATACCGGTTTGCAGTTTGGGCGCCCAATGCACAGGCCGTTTGCGTGGCTGGTGGGTTCAATGACTGGGCCTGGGACACCCACCCGCTCTTTCCCGTCGGTTCCTCTGGCATCTGGGCCGGGTTCATTCCCGGCATCACCCGCGACATCTCCTACCGCTATGCCGTGACCGACGGTAACGGTCAGACCAGGCTCAAGACCGACCCCATGGCCTTTGCCTCGGAAATGCGGCCAGGCACGGCTGGGGTGACCGCGGAGCTAGACAGCTACCGGTGGAACGACACCGATTGGATGGCCGGACGAAGAGCCACAGGGTTGCCCCTGGACAAACCCCTGTCCTTCTATGAAGTGCACGCCGGGTCATGGCGGCGCGACGGGGCTGGGTTCCTTTCCTACGGCGAGATGGCCGATCGGCTCATCCCCTACGTCAAGGACCTGGGCTTCACCCACATCGAGTTCATGCCCATGGCCGAACATCCCCTGGACGAATCCTGGGGCTACCAACCCTCGCACTATTTCGCGCCCACCTCCCGCTTCGGCAGTCCCGACGAGCTGCGTCAGCTCATCGACCGCTGCCACCAGGAGGGCATCGGCGTGGTCTTCGACTGGGTGCCGGGCCATTTTCCCAAGGACGACTGGAGCCTGGGCCGGTTCGACGGCACCGCGCTCTATGAACACGAAGACCCACGCCTGGGCGAACACCCGGATTGGGGCACCTACATTTTCAATTTTGGTCGCCATGAGGTGAAGAACTTTCTGCTCAGCAATGCTCTCTACTGGCTCAAGGAGTTCCATATCGACGGCCTGCGC
>JAHJKV010000176.1 GCA_018822065.1 Pseudomonadota bacterium | reverse complement strand
CGGCGGTCCGGTGGGGCTGGAAAAACGTGGTCTAGTCAAGCGCCTGTTCTCTGAAAAAAAGCAAGACCTGGCCGAGGTTCTGGAAATGGTGCACAGCCCCAAGGAAAAGAGTCTCCCCGGCTCAGAATTCAGCGGCGCAGTCACCTCTCGCAGCCTCACCAAGCTAGACCTGACCGGTAGCTATTTCACCAAGGCCCAGTTCATCAAGGCCACCTTCTCAGCGGTGGTCTTCAGCCAATCCGCCTTCATCGAGGTGGACTTCACCGGATGCACCTTCAACAATTGCACCTTTTCCGAGTCCCTTTTCCGTTCCACGACCTTCACTGCCTGCGATTTCAAAAACTGCGAATTCACCGACGCGGCCTTTGACGACTGCGCCATGACCGAGGGCAAAGTCGAGCGCTGCTTCTTCACCGGTGCCGTGCTGCGAGCCACGCACTTCTCCGCCCTGCGCCTGCGCTTCTCCAGCTTCAACCTCTGCCAGTTGCAGGAAAGCTTCTTTACCAGCGTTCTGTTCGAGGCCTCGGCCCTGACCCACTGCCAGTTCATCGACTGCGCCCTGGACGGCTGTGAAATGGACAGCTGTGAAATGGCCCATTCCACCTTCCTGTCCTCGAACCTGACCTCCTCCATGCTGGTACGATCCAACCTGGGAGACTGCACCTTTATCGGCTCCTCCTCGGACAACGGTGCCTTTGAACAGGCACGCATGGACGATCTGCTGACCCGTGCCTCTACCCTGGAGATGAAACCGGCCTCACCGCCCGGAATGGCCTCAAGCGTGCCCGACTTCCTGCTCGCCATCACCGACCAGTGGAGCCGACGGTTGAATATCCTGCGCTACCATGCACCCATGCTGCGCAACAACCAGCGGAGGCTGGAACATTCAGCCCGGCGCATGGCTGGGGAGGACTGCTTCTGGCTGGTGCCCTACCTCCTCCATACGGACCTGATCGACCAGAAGCTCAAGCTCGGTGCAGCGCCCCCCTGTCGGCTCGAGGGCTACACCCCGAGCTTCAGGGCTCTCTCCATAGCCGCCGTGATTTTGAAAGACCTCGCCCCGACACCCCCGACCGCCCCCCCTTTGGTCATCCAGGGCCTCTACGCCATGGGATCCATCGGCTCCGTGGCCCAGACCCGCGCCTCGGACGTGGACTACTGGGTCTGCTACGATCCTGCATCTGCCACCCCAAAAAAGCTGGAAGGGCTCAGGGTAAAGCTCGCGGCCATCACCGATTGGGCCATGGAGACCTATGAGCTTGAAGTCTACTTCTTTTTGATGTCCATGGATGACGTACGCCGCAACGAGTTCGGCTTCAGCGACAAGGAGAGTTCAGGATCGGCCCAGGCCATTCTGCTCAAGGAGGAATTCTACCGCACCGTGGTGCCCGTGGCTGGCATGCACCCAGCCTGGTGGGTGACCCCGTCCGGCGTCTCCGAAGCGGCCCACCGCAAATGGCTGGCTGCGGCCCGCACCCTGCCCACCCCCGAGGCTCCCCGCTTTGTGGACATGGGCCATCTCTCGCCCATCCCTGCCGACGAGTTCTTCGGCGCGGCCCTGTGGCAGATCGTCAAGGCTCTGCATTCCCCCTACAAATCTGTCATGAAACTCGGCCTACTGGAAAAATATTCCTCGCAACCCAAGGTGCTCATGATGGCGGATCAGATCAAGTCCAACCTGGTCAACCGCCAGCGCGAGGTGGAACGCATCGACCCCTACGTGGTGCTCTTCCGCGAACTGCGCGACTACTACCGTAACGCAAACGAAGGCGAAACCGTGAAGCTCCTGACCGAGGCCCTGTTGCTCAAGGCCAAGGTAGGCGAGTTCGACTTTTTCTTCGGGTTCCCCTCGATCTTCGAGGAACACAGCCTGCTGGAATTCCTCTTCGGCAAGGGCAAGGTCACCGAGAACAAGGTGCGCAGCCTGGGTCAGGACTGGTCCTTTGCCAAATCCATGCAGATCGGTAAAACCGTCAGCCACTTCATGACCGCCACCTACAAGCGTATCCAGGGCAGCCTCGTCACAGGCGGCACCGCTACCAAGGCCCGCATCACCCCCGAGGACCGAACCCGTCTCGGCAGGCAGATATCCGCGAACTTCGCCCGCAAAAAAAACAAGATCGTCCGAGTCCCGTTCCTGGGCGTCAAGGGGTACCCGGAGCTGCACTTCCTGGCCGATAAGTCGCCGGGCAAACCCACGGTCTGGGCAGTACAAGGCCTCACCCCCTCCGAAGGCAAGAAATCAGTCAAGGACACGGAACCGCTCTTCCGGGCTGAAAATCCGGGCACCCTCCTCGCCTGGCTGGTCATGAACCGGCTCTTCGCCCCCAAGACCCTGGTGGACGGCGAATCCTCCATCGCACCCATGTCCGCCGTGGACATCAAGAACGCCCTGGCCCAGCTCCACGCATTCTTCCACTACGACACCACATTCGAGCTGCCCCCCGACGACTACCTGGGATCAGAACGTGTCACCATGGCCCTGCTGCTGATCAACCTGGCCCAACAGCCGGAACTGAATACCGTAGCCAGCGTGGACGTGATCTATGCCACCAGTTGGGGCGAGGTGTTCTGCGTGTCCGTACCCAAGCCCGGGGTGCAGATCAAAAAAAACGTGCGTTCCTGGCTGGCAGCCACCTTGCCCCACGATGCCAGCACCCCCACCCGTCTCAAGGCCTTCTACCCCAAACGCAGCCAGTGTCCCCGGCTGCCCGGCATCTAGCCGACGCCCTACACCGGAGTCTCTATGCATTTCACCCGTGCCATCACCCGCGCCCCCGGCGACACTTTCGCCTCCGGGCTGACCACCGTCGACCAAGGCCAGCCGGACCTCGTCCAGGCTCACAAACAGCACCGCGCCTACTGCGAAGGCCTGAAGGCCCTGGGGCTTTCGGTCACGGTCCTGCCGCCAGAGCCGGACTTCCCGGACGCCGTCTTCGTGGAAGACACGGCAGTGATGCTCCCGGACGCGGCCGTCATCACCCGGCCCGGTGCCCCTACTCGCCAGGGCGAGGAAGATTCCATCGAGACCGCGCTCATGGCCCTGCCCACCCAGGCGGGACTCTCGGCCATCCACCGCATCCAGGCTCCCGGCACCGTTGATGGCGGCGATGTCATGGAGGTCGACGGCCATTATTTCATCGGTATTTCCAAGCGCACCAACGAGGAAGGCGCCCGGCAACTGGGTAACTTCATCGAGGCCTCGGGCGTTTCCTGGTCCCCCGTGCCCGTGGTGGAGCAGCTCCACCTGAAGACCTCGGTCAACTTCCTGGGAAAACATACCCTGGCCGTGACCCAGGCCTTTGCGGACCGTCCGGAATTCAAGGATTTCAAGAAGATCGTGCTCGCCCCCGACCAGGAGGCGGCGGCCAACTGCATCCTGGTCGGCTCCACCCTGATCATGGCCAGAGGCTTCCCCGAAACCCGCACCCTCTACGAGCGCCTGGGCTGGGACATCATGGAAATGGACATGAGCGAGTTCCAGAAGATG
>JAHJKV010000175.1 GCA_018822065.1 Pseudomonadota bacterium | reverse complement strand
GGACACCATCATCGTTGACGACGCCAACCCCCTGGAGCTCTCCGCCTTCATCAAGGAGAAGGACGTTGACGTCTTCGTGGGCGGGGTCAAGGAACGCCCCATCGCCTACAAGCTCGGGGTCGGATTCTGCGACCACAATCACGAACGTAAGGAGGCCCTGGAAGGGTTTGTGGGCATGCTCAACTTCGCCCGCGAGATTCACTCCTCGGCCATGAGCCCGGTTTGGAATTTTGTCCCGCGCCGCGAAAAGCAGCGTAAGGAGGCCGCCAATGACTAAGACGATCGCTCCGGCTTACGTCTCGACCACCAACGCCTGCAAGCTCTGCACGCCGCTGGGCGCGGCCATGGCCTTCAAGGGCATCCAGGGCGCGGTTCCCTTCCTGCACGGCTCTCAGGGCTGCGCCACCTACATGCGCCGCTACGTCATCTCCCATTTCCGCGAGCCCGTGGACGTGGCCAGCTCCGCCTTGGGCGAGAAGAACGCCATATACGGCGGCGGCGCCAACCTGAAGAAGGGCATCCTGAATGTGATGAAGAAGTACGAGCCCGAGATCATCGGCATCGCCACCACCTGCCTCACAGAAACCATCGGCGACGACGTTCCCATGATCCTGCATGAATTCGTCAAGGAATTCTCCGACCTCGACCTGCCCGCCCTGGTCCAGGTCTCCACCCCGAGCTTCAATGGTTCTCATACCGAGGGCTGGCACGGCGCAGTCCGCTCCCTGGTCGAGCAACTCTGCACCGAACCGACCCCAATAAACGGCACGGTGAACATCATGCCCGGCATCGTCTCCTGCGAGGATGTCCGCCACCTGGATCAAATTTGCCGCGACTTCGGCATCGCCGCCACCATGCTTCCGGATATCTCTGAAACTCTGGATGGTCCGGCTTTGGAAGACTACCAGAACATCCCTGACGGCGGCACTCCTGTTTCCGCCATCCGGGCCATGTCCGGCGCCACCGCCTCCATCGAACTGGGCCTGCTCCAACCGACCAAGAGTGCGGGCAACTCCCTGATGGAACGGTTCGATGTACCCAACGTCCGCCTAGGCCTGCCCATCGGACTTCGCGCCTCCGACGCCTTCTTCACGGCGCTTGAGGAAATCAGCGGCACCAGCATGGACAATCGCCATTCCCTGGCCCGGGGACGGCTAGTGGATGCCTACGTTGACGGTCACAAGTACGTCTACGGTAAGCGGGCCGTGGTCTATGGAGAGGAAGATATGGTCGTGGCAATGACCGGATTCCTGGCCGAAATCGGCGTGAACGTGGTTCTGGCCGGCACCGGTGCACGGGACAAGAACTTCGCCCAGGCCATCGCCACGGTCACGGACGGTCTGGTGCGATCGCCGGTTCATGCCCGCGAAGGAGTGGACTTCCATGACATCGCCGAGCAGGCCGAGACCCTGGCCCCGGACTTCCTGGTGGGCCACTCCAAGGGCTACAGCTACGCCCGGGACTGGAACATCCCGCTGGTGCGCTGCGGCTTCCCGGTCCATGACCGCTTCGGCGGCCAACGCATCCTGCACCTGGGCTACAAGGGCACCCTTAATCTTTTTGACATTATCGTAAACACCATCCTCGAACGGAAGCAGTCCGACAGCGATGTCGGTTACGGCTACCTATAAGCACAAGGAGATCACCATGAGTGCCAAGGACATCTCTCGCCATCCCTGCTTCAACAAGGAATCTGCCGGTGAGTGCGGCCGGGTTCACCTGCCCGTGGCTCCCAAGTGCAATATCCAGTGCAACTACTGCAATCGCAAGTATGACTGCGTGAACGAGTCCCGCCCCGGCGTGACCAGTTCGGTCCTGAAGCCCTTCCAGGCTGCAGAATACATGGATAAGGTCATCGAACGTGAGCCGCGCATCACCGTGGCGGGCATTGCCGGTCCCGGCGACCCCTTTGCCAACCCGGCCGAGACCCTGGAGACCGTGCGCCTGCTCAACAAGAAACACCCCGGCATGCTCTTCTGCCTCTCCTCAAACGGCCTGAATCTCCTGCCCTACCTGGATGATCTGGCCGAACTGAACGTTACCCACGTCACCGTGACCATGAACGCCGTTGCCCCGGTCATCGGCGCCAAGATTTATTCCTGGGTCAAGGATGGTAACGTTGTCTACCGCGGTGAACAGGGTGCAGCCCTGCTGCTTGAGAAGCAATTGGCCGCCATTAAGGGCCTCAAGGAGCGCGGTATCACCGTCAAGATCAACACCATCGTCATCCCCGGCGTGAACGACCAGCACATCCCGGAAGTCACCAAGATAGTTGCTGCCTTGGGGGTGGACATCCAGAACCTGATTCCCATGAAGCCCAATGCGGACACCCTCTTCTGCGACGTTCCCGAACCGAACGCGAAGATGATCAAGGACCTGCGCGCCGTGGCTGGCAAGCTGGTGAAGCAGATGACCCACTGCAAGCGGTGCCGCGCCGACGCGGTTGGACTGCTTTCTGACGACCAGTCCGTGGCCCTCTGCGGCACCCTCCAAGCCTGCTCCAAGCTCAAGCCGAGGACCCCGAATGCGGATCGGCCTTACGTGGCCATCGCCACCCGCGAGGGCATGCTGGTAAACCAGCACCTGGGCGAAGCGTCAACCCTCCAGATATGGGGACAGGGCGAAAACGGATTCAAGCTCATCGAGACCCGGCAAGCTCCGCGCCCCGGATGCGGTCCAAAGCGCTGGGAAGAACTGGCCCGGTCTCTTTCCGACTGCCGCTCCGTGCTGTCCTCGGCCATGGGCGACACTCCCAAGATGCTCCTGGAAGACTACGGCATCAAGGGACATATTGTTTCCGGCTTCATCGAGGATGCTCTGGACGCGGCCTTTTCCGGACGCGAGATGGGTGCCCTCGGCGCGAGGATGCCCAAGGCCGGATGTGCGGCCAGCGGCTGCTCCGGCGGCGGCGAAGGCTGCGGTTGATAGCGTCTCACGTGGGTTTAAACTGAGATAAATCCAATCAAAAAGCCTATTAAAAGATGTTAAACAAGGAGAAGAATAATGAAACAGACTACATTGGAAAAAGTGTTTGAGTATGCGTCCAAGCCCGTGCAGGGCACCATGTCCCGCAAGCTGCGCAAAGACATCAAACTGCAGGTGAACAACGGCGATGTCTATGAAAACGCCACCCTGTTCCTGGGCGAGGAATTCGTGCGGGTGACCTCTCAAACCGATTCCGGCATGGAAAACACCTACTATGATTGGGAAGGGATCGTCTCGGTCCGAACCATCAGCCCGGCTGCGTAGCAACATTCCACCCGAACCCATGGGCCCAGACACTGCGGTGTTCGGGCCTTCTATTTTCCGCCCCGGTTTCGTCTGGAGGCGGCACGGCCCTCGGCGATGCGGCCCTCCAGACCGAACTTGCGCACCCGATACCCCATCTGCCTCGGGGTCAGCTCCAGATCCTGAGCCGCCTTGTACTGCACCCAACCATGACGCGCCAGGGCGGCGACCAGCTCGTTCTGCTCCACCTCGGCCAGGGAATAGGAATGCTCGAGCGTGGCCTGGCTGGGAGCCGCCATCTTGGGCACACAGGCCTCCTGCAGGCCCTCGCGGGAGAGATGGATGCGGATATGCTTCTCCTCCACCCGGTCGTCTTCGGCCATGATCACCAGCCGCTCGATCAAGTTCTCCATCTCGCGGACATTTCCAGGCCAATTGTACCGGCCAAGGGCGTCCATGGATTCGGGGGAGAAATAGAGCTGGCGGCCATACTCGTTGGCCATCTTGTTCAGGAAATGACTGAGCAATCCCGGAATGTCCTCCTTGCGCTCCCGCACGGAAGGCACCCGGATGGGAAAAACTGAGAGCCGGTAGTACAGATCGCTCCTGAACTGGCCCACCTCGGCCATGTGCTCCAGATCTTTGTTGGTGGCGGTGACGATACGCACGTTCACCTGCCGGGTGCGATTGGACCCCAGTCGTTCGAATTCCCGTTCCTGAAGCACCCGCAGGAGCTTGGCCTGGATGGAAAGGGAGAGTTCGCCGATCTCGTCCAGAAAGATGGTCCCCTTGTCCGCTTCCTCGAAACGGCCCGGCTTGGTGCCCGAGGCCCCGGTAAACGCCCCTTTCTCATAGCCGAACAATTCGGATTCGAGCAGGTTTTCAGGAATGGCCGCACAGTTGACCTTGACGAAAGGGAAGCTCTTGCGATCGGAAAGTTCGTGGATGATCTTGGCAATCAGCGTCTTGCCCACGCCGGACTCGCCCAAGAGCAGCACCGTGGCCCTGGTGGGCGCTACCCGCTCCATCTGCCGCTCCACGTCCTGCATGGCCAGGGAGCGGCCAACGATGTATGGACCGCTGCGGTGCTTGGAAATCTGATATTTGAGGGATACGTTTTCCCGCCGCAGCTCCTCTTCCCGCTCCTTGACCTTCTCGCTTAGACTGATGAACTGGGCCATTAGTGTTGCCACCACGGACAGGAAATCCACGTCCTCCTCGAAGCTGACCTCGTCACCGAAGAGCCGGTCCACATTGAGCACGCCGATGGGAGCTCCGTGCAGCATGATGGGCACCCCTATGAAGGAAACCCGCCCCCGCTCCACGGACCGTGACCCGGTCTTGTCGAGAAAAAGCGGCTCCTTGGTAATGTCCGGAACATAGAACGGCTCAGCGGTCTGGAAGATGCGGCCGGTGACACCCTCGTCCATGGCATAGACCCCACGGCTCTTTTCCTCTCGGCTCAAGCCATAGGAAGCGCTGATGGAGAGATGCCCACTACGGGGGTCATACAGGGTCACCGTGGCCCGTTTCATGGCCAGGTTTTCAGAGAGTATACGCAACACCTCCACCAGCGCGGACTCGATGTCCAGGGCCTTGTCGATGATCTGACATATGGCGATCAGTGCCGCAAATTTGAGATTCCGGATAGAGGAGTGCATGCAGCAGACAAGCATCGACCATGCCAACCATAACATGCTGAAATAAAAATACTTGTCTTTGATATTTATTACAAAATTGTAAATTT
>JAHJKV010000174.1 GCA_018822065.1 Pseudomonadota bacterium | reverse complement strand
GGATATCTTTGGATTCGCATTGACCTGTGAGGGTGGAAACGTGGCCGTCGAAGCCGCAGACACCGCAGTTGCGGCAGGCGTGGAAACGGCAGTCATCGGTGATCTTGCCGGTGAGAGCCCGCTCCCGTTCCATGAGCAGGAAGGCCTTGGTCATGCCCGGCTGGAGATGGTCCCAAGGCAGGGGCTTGTCCGTGGGCCGGGCCGCCAGGAATTGGTCAAAGTTCAGACCGTGGTCGGCCATGGCCTGCTGGTAAGGTTCGAGGTCGAGGTGGTCCTTCCAGGAGGAGAAGAGTGCGCCCGCTCGGTAAGCCTCTTCCACCACCGGGCCAAGCCGCCGGTCGCCGCGGGCAAACACTCCCTCCAGCCAGCTCATTCGCGGAATGTGCGTCTTGATCCGGATTCGTTTGTAGGGCCGGAGACGGTCGTAGAGGTAGTCGATGCGTCGCAGCATCTCGTCGTAGGAAATCTGTTCGTCCCACTGGAAGGGGGTATGTGGCTTGGGCACAAAGGGAGAGATGGCGGCGGTCACCTGGAGGCGGTTGGTGTGTTTGCCCACTTCGCGCACCTTGAGACAGAGGTCGGCGATGGCGTCGAGGTCCTCGTCGGTCTCGGTGGGCAGGCCGATCATGAAATAGAGTTTGACCGACAACCAGCCATTTTCAAAAAGATAGCCGACATGCTCGATGAGCGCCTCTTCGGTGATGCCCTTGTTTATCACGTCGCGCAGGCGCTGGGAGCCTGCCTCGGGCGCGAGGGTGGAGCCGGTGCGGCGGATGGAAGAGATGCGCTCCATGATCGCTTCGGAGATGGAACCCACCCGCAGAGAGGGGAGGGAAATGGCGACCTGTTCGGCGGCGCAGCGGTCGAAGGTGCGGGTGAAGAGGCCGGTCAGGGCGGAATAGTCGCCGGTGGAGAGCGAAAGCAGCGAGGTTTCCTCAAAGCCGGTCTTGGCCAGGCCGTCTATGAGCAGGTTTTCGATGGTGGAGACGGACCGCTCCCGCACTGGGCGGTAAATCATGCCTGCCTGGCAGAAGCGGCAGCCCCTGGTGCAACCCCGGGCAATTTCCAGGGTCAGGCGGTCGTGGACGGCCTGGCCAGAGCTGACGGGCTGCAGGGTGGGAAAGGGGGCCTGATCCAGGTCGTCCACGATGGCTTTCTCGACCCTGGTGTAGTCCTCGAACACGGGCTTGAGGGGCTCGCCCGGACCCTGGTCCGTGAAGAACGAGGGGATATAGATGCCGGGCACATGGCGAAGGCCTTCAAGGAGTTCGCGGCGGGACAGTCCCTGTGCCTTGGCTCGCTCCACGTGTTCCAGGATGGTGACCAGCACCTCCTCGCCGTCGCCGATGGCCATGAGGTCCAAGAAGTCGGCCAGGGGTTCGGCGTTGAAACAGGCACCACCACCGGCCATTACCAGGGGGTGTAACTCATCCCGGTCCGCGGTCCTGAGGGGGATGCCTGCCAGGTCCAGCATGTAGAGGACATTGGTATAGCAGAGCTCATGGGTGAGGGAGAAGGCCAGGGCGTCGGTTTCGGCCAGGGGAGTGTCCGTTTCCAGGGTGGCCAGGGGCGCGCCGTGCTCGCGAAGGATGGCGGCGGCCTCGGAGCAGGGGGAATAGACGCGTTCGGCCAGGAACCGGTCCACCCGGTTCACGGCTTCGTAGAGAATTTTTTGTCCCAGGTAGGACATGCCCACTTCATAGAGGTCGGGAAAGGCCAAGGCCAGGCGCACCGTGACCGTGGCCGGATCTTTGAGGGTCACGCCCCATTCGTTGCCCAGGTATCGGCTGGGGCGGGGCAAGATGGAGAGTAATTCTTTCATAGATTTGCAGGGAGGAGCGGCGCGGACCACTCCTCCCTTGATATGCAGTGTTTTTTTGCCAACTACTTCTTGAGCAGGTTGGCGATGTTCGACTGGGCCGGACCGCCCATGCCCTGCAGATTGCGCAGGTCCGAGGGAGTGGAGAGGGTCAGGTTGGAACAGGCTTCCAGGTATTTGGTGGAAAGCTCGTCGGGGAAGGATTTGTATTCGTAGATAACGTGGCGGGTTTCGACTTCGCCGCCCATATCCTGTTCAAAGGGATAGCCAAAGGGCAGGAGCATCATCTGCACCCCCTGCTGTGAGGGCACGGTCTGAATGATGGCGGGGTCGGTGATCTTGGTGCCGTCTTCGCTCCATTTCCCGATCACGAGGTCGCCGGAAATCAGCTTTACCATACGGATGTCGTAAGCCATGTGAGGTCTCCTTGGTCTTGATGTCGGCTACAGATATGGTCTGCATGCCGCACTGTCAAGGCTGGGGGGAGCACGGAACGTATCGCGGGGCCGCCTGCATGTCTTGCAGGCGGCCCCGCGCGTGGGTCTCTATGCTTCGTTGCTGCCCTTGGGGGGCTTGGTGGCCGCGATGGTGGCCGCGCCGATGATGCAACAGATGCCGCAGATGGTGAAGGCCAGGGGGAAGTTGCCCATGTCTCCCAGGTAGCCGCCAAGGACAGGGCCGAAAACCCCGCCGATGCCGTAGGCGAGGAACACGTAAGGGTAGTTGTTGCCGACGTTCTTGGTTCCAAAAATGTCGGCGGTGATGGCCGGGAACAGGGCGAAGACGCCGCCGTAGTTGAAGCCGATGAGGAACGAACCCAGGAAGAGCAGATACATGGAGGCGGCCATGGCCGGGAAGGCGATGGTGATGAAGCCCAGGGTGGAGGAGAGGATCAGAAGCGAGAGTCTGCGGCCGAGCTTGTCGGAGACGGCACCCCAGGCGATGCGCCCGATGCCGTTGCCCAGGCTGAGGAAGACGGCCATGGCTGTTCCCGCTGTGGCAGCGGCCTCCACCGGGTCCATGCCCGCGTTGGTCAGGGCCAGGGTGGGGTAGAGTTTCATCAGGCCGATGGTCATGGTGCCGGTGCCTGCCGTGGCAATGAAGGTGGTGATGATCAGGTAGTATTGTCGGGTCTTGAGGATGGCTGCACCCGTATACCCCTCGGTTTTCGGCGGTTCAGCCGATTTGCGGCTGATGGTCTCTTTGAAGCGTTGCCAGAGCGGACGCTTGGATATCTTTATGGGCGGCCCGGCCGGGGTCCAGCCCTCGGGCGGGAAGACCATCCACTTGGATCCCAGGCAGATCAATGCGGTGAACATGAGGCCGTAGGTGATGAAGGTGCCGGACAGGCCGATCAATTCCAGCAGGTGGCCCCAGGTGCCAGCCAGTTTGACCCAGCCCATGGCTCCGAATCCGAATCCGGCCACGGAAAGGCCGGTGATCATCCCCTTCTTGTCCGGGAACCAGCGCATGCCCACCGCGATGGGGACTACGTAGCCCAGGCCGATTCCCGTACCGCCGATGACGCCGAGGCAGAGGCAGAGAATCCAAAAATTGTAGGCACCCAGCAAACCGGCCAGAACCCAGCCTCCGCCCAGCACTAGGCCGCTCAGGATGGAAAGTTTGCGCGGTCCCCAGATTGCGAGTTTCTTGCCCGCAGCCAGCATCACCAGCGCAAAGGATACCAGACCGACGGAAAAGACGATCTGTGTTTCGGTCTTGGTCCAGCCAGCCTGGACAAGGGGGGTTGTGAAAACGCTCCAGGAATAGAGTGCGCCGAGGGAGAGCTGTACCAGTACAGCTCCCAGGACTACCCACCAACGGTTCTTGGCATTTGCCTCAGTCATGCATCGCTCCTTGCATTGTGCAGCAATCGGGTTGAACGGGGAAACCTTACCCCTTGCTCAGATCCTCATCCTCTTTCAGGGCCCGTTCCAGCAGAACACAGGGCAGGGCAAACAGAGGATAGGGCAAAAACCAGAGAATCAGGTCCAATGCGTGGATCTCAAGGTCGGGGAGCCCGACGAGTTCACCCGCAGTCACCAGGAAGACGGACAGCAGCCCTAGGGCCATGACACCATAATAGATGAGGCGCACGGCGCTGGGTTCGAAATATCGTTTGTTGAAGGCCACGCCATAGGCAACGCGCAGGCACAGACCAAAGAGGACCATGTCGGCCAGATAGGAGACCATGATCACGGATGGGGCACCGATGATGAGGGACATGATCCGATTGATGATGCTGAAGAGAAAGAGCACGGCGAGCATGACAAAATAGACTTTCATTTGCGTTCTCCTTTAGAGGAATCTGCGGGTTCTGCCTGCGGTGTGCAGATCTTTCAATGTTCGTATTGTACCGCTTTGCAGTTTCCGCACAAGAAAAAGAAAGAGATAGGCGGACTGCATGGCGTCCAAGAGGGCGTTGTGTGTCGGGAATTCCGGCAGGTTGTGCTGGGTGGCCAGGTCCGCCAGATTGTAGGAAATCTGGAGGTTGAACTGGTCGTAGTAGCTGCCAAAAAGCTCTTCCTGGTAGGCTTGGGCCAGGCGAAGGGTGTCCAGGCAGGGGTTCCTGAATGGGCCTCCGAAGATGCGCCGCGAGGCCCGGTTTAGAAACCCGATGTCCAGGCCAACGTGGTGACCGATGAGCAGGGAGGTGCCGGCGAAACGCAGGAAGTCCGGCAGGGCTTCGGAGAGTGGGGGTGCGTTTTCCACTTCGTCCGGGGTGATGTGGTGGATGAGGGTGGAGAGCCGGGGCAAGTCCATCTCCGGGCGCACCAGAGTGTAGAACGAGTCCGAGGGATTGATGCGCATGTTGCGGATGCGCACGGCCCCGATGGAGACGATCTCGTCTGTCCTGGGGTCCATGCCCGTCAGTTCCGTATCCACCACGACGAAATCATAGGCCTCCAGGTCGAGGGTCTGGTCTAGGGAGGAGAGGGCCTTCCACGATGCGGACAGGTCCGGGTGGATGGCCCGGGGCAGGAGGGTTTCCGCGATGCGGGTGAAGATCAGGGGCATGCGCATGCGGAGCTCAGTTGATGTCCAGACGGAACATGTCCTTGAGGAAGGACTGCATCCGGGTGATGACCGCAAAGGCTTCCTTGAGCGTCTGACGCTCCAATTCCGAAAGCTTGGCAGGGTCAATGTGGTTGTCGGGCTTCTGGTCCTGTTCCACCAGGGCCAGTTGGTGGACCAGACGCATCTGGAGCAGGAACTCGAATGCCTCGCTGGTGTCCGAGTAGAGCTCATGGGGGATGTGGCCGCCTTCGTCCAGAAGTTTCAGGCGGGCCAGGGTGTTGGTTTCCTTGATTCCGAACTTGAGGGCCAGGACCCGAGCAAAGTCCGTGAAGGGCACCAGTCCCCGCTTTTTGATGTCCAGCCTGTTTTTGTGCTCGCCGGTTTTTTCCACCACGAAGCTCTTGAAAAAGGAGAGGGGCGGACGGGTGGCCAGACAGTCGGAGGCCAACTGGCGCAGGAAGACGTCCTGCTTTGGGGCGTGGCGAGCGATGTGGTTTCGCAGGGAGTCGGCAAAAGTCGAGTCTCCGAATCCGGGACGGAAATCGAAGAAGATGGTCGCCTTGAGCACCTCTTCGGGCTCCGGGACCATGATCCAGTGTTCAAAGCGGTCGCGCCAGCGCATGAAGGGCTGGCGAAGGTCTGGGTTTGAGGCCATGATATTGCCCTCGCAGGCAGGGAAACCGCATTTGACCAGATGTTCGTTGGCCCGCTGGGTGAAGTGGGTGAAATAGATGTCACAGGCCCGCAACAGGATGTCGTCGGTGGTATCCTTGAAGACAAGGGCGTTGTCCTGGTCCGTGGCAAAGGTCTGCTCGCGGCGGCCTTCACTGCCCATGAGCAGCCAGCAGAAGGGCATGGGGGCCGGGCCAAGCTCCTTGAGCAGCAGGTTCAGGAGTTTTTCCAGGATGAGGTCGTTCAAAACCGTGATCATGCGAGTGATATTGCCTGCCTTGGCTCCCTCTTCCACCAGCGTGCGCACCACCATGGGGACCTTGGCCGAGAGCGGATAGAGTCCGCTAATGCGGTCCGTGCTGAGAATTTCGCGGAAGATGGACAGGGGACTGCGGCCCTGGAGCACCATGATGTCGTGGGAGGTGATCACCCCTTCGATTTCCCCCTGCCTGGTCACGGCTAGGTGGTGGATCTGGCGGGTCATCATCTGGAGCAGGGCGTCGAAGACCACAGCCTGGGACTCGATGGTGGCCACCGGGGTGCTCATGATCGTCTCAATGGGCGCGCCATAGTCCATGCCCAGGGCCACGGCCTTGCGCAGGTCCTTGTCGGTGACGATGCCGACGACATCGCCCGACGGCTCGCGGATCAGGAGCGAGCCCACGTTATGCTTGGCCATCTTCCAGGCCGAGAG
>JAHJKV010000173.1 GCA_018822065.1 Pseudomonadota bacterium | reverse complement strand
TACACCGACGTACTTATCATCGGCGCGGGTCTTGCGGGCGAACGTGCGGCCATTGAGGCCGGACAGGCCGGTCTTTCGGCCATTTGCCTGAGCCTCGTTCCCGCCCGCCGCTCCCATTCCGCCGCAGCCCAGGGGGGCATGCAGGCCGCGCTGGGCAACTCCGTCATGGGCGATGGGGATTCCCCTGATGTCCACTTCGAGGACACGGTCAAGGGCTCCGACTGGGGCTGCGACCAGGAAGTGGCCCGGCTCTTTGCCGACACCGCTCCCATCGAGATGCGCCGACTGGCGGCCTGGGGCACGCCCTGGAACCGCGTTGTTCCCGGCAAGTCCAAGTTTTTCAAGGGCGGCAAGGAGTTCGAGAAGGTAGAGAAGGAAGAAAACCGCGGACTGATCACGGCCCGTGCCTTTGGCGGCACGGCCAAGTGGCGCACCTGCTATGTCTCAGACGGCACCGGCCACTCCGTGCTCTTCACCGTGGACAACCGCTGCGCCGAACTTGGCGTCGAGGTCCATGACAAGATGGAAGCAATTTCGCTGATCCATGACGGCGTGACCTGCTTCGGCGCGGTCACCCGGGACATGAAGACCGGTGAACTGCGCATCTATCTCTCCAAGGCCACAATGATCGCTTCCGGCGGTTTCGGGCGCATCTATCCCAATACCACCAACGCGGTGGTCTGTGACGGCGGCGGCCACATCCCGGCCATCGACACCGGCGTTGTGCCCATGGGCAACATGGAGGCCGTGCAGTTTCACCCCACGGGCATTTGCCCCACGGACATCCTGGTCACCGAAGGGTGCCGGGGTGACGGCGGAACCCTGCTCGACGTGAACGAAGAGCGGTTCATGGATACCTATGAGCCGGAAAAGGCCGAGTTGGCCTCCCGTGACGTGGTCTCCCGCTGGATGACCCACCACATCCGCCAGGGCAAGGGCGTGAAGTCTCCCTACGGCGACCACCTCTGGCTGGACATCCGTCACCTGGGCGAGAAGCACATCACCGGCAAGCTCAGAGAAGTCTACGAGATATGCACCAGCTTCCTGGGCGTGGACCCCATCCACCAGCTCATCCCGGTCAAACCCACCCAGCACTACTCCATGGGCGGCGTGCGCACCAATGGCGACGGAGCGGCCTATGGGCTGAAGGGACTGTTCTCCGCTGGCGAGGCTGCCTGTTGGGACATGCACGGCTTCAACCGCCTGGGCGGCAACTCCCTGGCCGAAACGGTTGTGGCTGGCGGCATCGTCGGGCGCAAGATCGTCGAGTTCGTCCAGGGGGCCGAGGTGATCTTCAACTCCGGCATTATCGACGCTGCGGGCAAGGCCCAGGCCGAGCGCATCAATAAGCTCGTCGAGGGCAAGAACGGCAGTGAGAATGTCTACAAGGTCCGCACGGACATGCAGGTGGCCCTGGACAAGGGTGCCAATATCTTCCGCACCCAGGAAGGCCTGGAGGAGTGCGTGGAGAGCCTGCAGAAGACCCTGGACCGTGCCCGCAAGGTGGGCCTCAAGTCCGGCGTCGGCGTCGGCGCGGCCCCGGAGCTCATGGCTGCCCTGCGCATCGAGGGCCAGGTCAAGATGGCGCTCATGGTCGCCTATGGCGCGCTTATGCGCACGGAATCGCGCGGTTCCCACAATCGTGAGGACTTCACGGCCCGCAATGACCGTGACTGGCTCAAGCGTACCCTGGCCTACTGGAAGAACCCCGACGATATGCTGCCTACCCTGGAGTACGAACCGTTCTCCACGCGTCTGGATATCCTTCCGGGATACCGGGGCTATGGCAAGATGGACATCATCCCCATGGAGGGTTTGGACGCAGAGACCGGCGGTGCCGGTGAGAAGGGGGACAAGTAAATGGCCAGACTGCTGAAATTCAATATCTTCCGGTTCAATCCCCAGACTCCCGAAGTGGAGCCTCGCATGCAGGAATATGTCCTGGAGGAGACCGAGGCGATGACCCTGTTCATCGCCCTGAACCGGATTCGCGAGGAAATGGATGCTTCCCTCATGTTCGACTTCTGCTGTCGGGCCGGCATCTGCGGCGCTTGCGGCATGGTCATCAATGGTCGTCCCGGCCTGGCTTGTCACACCAAGACCAAGGACCTGCCCACGGACGTGACCCTGCTGCCCCTGCCGGTTTTCAAGCTGGTGGGCGACCTCTCGGTGGACACCGGTTCCTGGTTCCGCGAGATGTACAACAAGACCGAGTCTTGGATTCACACGACCAAGGTCTTTGATGACGCTGCCGAAGAGGAACGGATGGAGAACGAAGTGGCCGAGGCCATCTACGAGCTCGACCGTTGCGTGGAATGCGGTTGCTGCGTCTCCGCCTGCGGCACGGCCCGACTGCGCGACGACTTTATGGGGGCCGCCGCGCTAAACCGCGTGGCCCGTTTCGTCATCGACCCCAGGGACCAGCGGGATGACAAGGACTACTACGATATCGTGGGCACAGATAGCGGCATTTTCGGATGCATGGGTCTGCTCGCCTGCGAGGATGTCTGTCCCAAGCATCTGCCGCTGCAGGATCAGCTCGCCTTCCTGCGCCGCAAGATGGGCATAACAGCGCTGAAGTCGCTCTTTGGCTCCAAGAAGAAAACCTGCTGAAAGGACGAAGCATGAGAACAATACAACCCCAAGACATCATCGAGGCCGTGGCCCTGATGTGCGTCAAGGCCAATACGGAGATTCCGGCGGACGTGCGCCGAGCCTTCGAGGCGGCCTATGAGAATGAGGACAGCCCGGCGGCCAAAGAGATATTCCGGCAACTGCTGGAGAACGCCGACCTGGCCATGGAGTCCAAGCTCCCTCTGTGCCAGGACTGCGGTTTGGCCGTGTTCTTTGTGGAGATGGGCGAGGAGGTCTTTGTCGAGGGCAACTTGAAGGATGCCATCAATGCTGGCGTGCGCAAGGGTTACGAAGAGGGCTACCTGCGCAAATCCGCCTGTGACCCGCTTACCCGCAAGAATACCGGCGACGGCACCCCTGCCGTCATCCATATCGACATCGTGTCCGGCGACAAGCTGAAGCTGACCTTTATGGCCAAGGGCGGCGGCAGCGAGAACATGAGCCGCGTGACCATGCTCTCCCCGGCCATGGGCTGGAAGGGGATCAAGGAGTTCGTGGTCAACCGTGTGGCCGAGGCCGGTCCCAATCCTTGTCCGCCCACCATTCTGGGTATCGGCGTGGGAGGCACCTATGACCACTCGGCAAAGATCGCCAAGCGGGCTTTGGCCCGGGATCTCGACGACACCCATCCGGACCCGGAGATCGCCAAGCTGGAAGCCGAATTGCTGGCGGATGTGAACAAGCTGGGCATCGGCCCCATGGGCATGGGCGGCAAGACCACCTGCCTGGCGGTCAAGATCGCCATGGAACCCTGTCACATCGCCAGTCTGCCTCTGGCCGTGAACGTGCAGTGCCACTCCCAGCGGCACGAGGAGGTCGTACTCTGATGGCCGAATACAAACTGAACACACCGCTGACGGACGAGGATGTCGTGCAGCTCAAGGCTGGTGATGTGGTCAAGCTTTCGGGCGTGATCTATTCCGCCCGGGACGCGGCCCACAAGAAGATCATGGAGCTGATCGACGCGGGCAAGGAGACTCCCTTTGAGATCGCCGGGTCCGTGGTCTACTATGTCGGCCCTAGTCCTGCCCCTCCGGGCCGACCCATCGGCGCTGCTGGTCCGACCACCAGTTACCGTATGGACACCTACGCACCCCGTTTGCACGCTCTGGGGCTCAAGGCCTCCGTGGGCAAAGGCAAGCGTAATGACGAGGTGAAACAGGCCC
>JAHJKV010000172.1 GCA_018822065.1 Pseudomonadota bacterium | reverse complement strand
GTTCGTCGCCAAAGACGCCCCTGGCCTGGCGGAAGAACTCCGAGATCATCAGTTCGGCCATGGTGGCTGCATCAGGCTGGCTGGCCTTGGTCAGCAGGTAGGTTTCCGGGAAAAGATAGCCCTCGGCGGTCTTGGCCGGGATGGAATATTTGGCCAGCAGCTCCGGGTCCTGCACAGCGGCGGCGAATTCCTCGGCGCTGCCAAGTCCTGCTTCCTCGACCAACGCTCCCACCTGCCACCAGGTCAACCCCTCGCGCACGGTGAACTTGCGCATGACCCCCGGCTTGGTGGTGATCTCGGTGAGGATGCGGTCCGGCAGCCAGCCTGTGGAGAGCAGGAATTCCCCGGCGCGGACCTTGCCAGTCAATTCCTGGGCCTCGGCCATGCCGAGGAACATGTCCGCGTCCGTGACCAGGCCTGCGGTCTCCAGGTTGCGCGCCACGGCGAGGAAGGCGCTGCCCGGTTCAATGACGAAGCTCAGCTCCTGACCGGGGTCTTCGGGGGGGATATTTAGAAAACTGTTGTTTTTCCACATGAAATATGAGCCGACGGCCATGAGCCCGAGGCACAGGAGCGCACCGGTCAGGGCCAGGCAGGTCTTCCAGCGGGGGAGGCCCTGCGGTGGTTCATGTGCCGCTGCTGTTGCCTCGTCAACCAGTTCCTGGTCCGGGGCATCGTGGGTGGTTTCGATGGGGAGCTTGGGGTCGGTCATGCGTCTCTCGATCTGAGCCAGGTTTCCAGGATGATCACTGCAGCCTGGCTGTCCAGTTTGCTTTTCATCTTCGTGGCCTTCACCCCTGCCTCGCGCAGCCGGTCTTGGGCTTCGGCCGAGGAAAGCCGTTCGTCCACCAAGGTCACGCCGATGGCATCATTCACCCGGCGGGTCAGGCTGGCTGCGAAGTTGCGGGCCATGCGCGTGGTTTCGGTCTCCTGGCCGTCCAGGCCGAGGGGCAGGCCGATGACCACCTGTTGGACAGATTCTTTGTGAATGATATCCGCGAGATCGTCAAACAGCTTTTGGCGCGTGGTCCGCTCGATGGTCTCCAGGGGAAAGGCCATGCGCCCCTCCGGGTCGCAGAGCGCAAGGCCTACGCGTTTGAGGCCGTAGTCGATGCAGAGTGTTTTCACAGTTCCACCGTGACGCTGATCCCCTTGGCCTTGCCCGTGGCGAGCATGCGACGCAGGTCTTTTTGCCAGTGCTTGCCGCCCATCTGTTCGGCCAGGAATTCCACGGTGTGCATGACTGGGTTCTTGCGACCGATCTGGCGCACGCAACGCTGGACGCCCGTCTTGCAGGAGGGGCAGCCCACCAGGACCGGGCGGGTTTCCTTGGAGCCGTCCAGGTCCACACGAAGCTGGTTTTTCTTGCGCTCCCGAAGTTTGTTGTAGATCGTCGGGCTGCTCACCGCGCCTGTGCCGGACTCGGCGCAGCAGCCGGGCGAGAGGTCCACGATCTGGCCGGTCAGGTCCTCGATGGCCGTGGCATAGAGCTCTGGGGCCTTGGTCTTGATCTGGCCGGTCCATTCGGTGTGGCAGGCGGGGTGATAGAGCGGCGAGACATCGGTCTCGAACTTCACGTCGCCCAGTTCGTGAATGAGCTGGACCACGTCCATGTGTACCAGCGGGTCCACGAGGTCGTTGGAGAAGTCGAATGATTCCAGGGACTCGCGGCATGTGCCGCAGGCAGTGATGAGCATGGTGGCCATGAGCCCGGACTTGCCGCAGGCGATGAGCGCGTCGAGCATGTCCTGGTGGGTACGGTGGCGGTTGGTTTTGTATGCCTCCAGGGCACCGGCGGAGAGCAGGGGATAGCCGCAACAGAGGTGCTTGCTGGGCATGACCACGTTCACGCGTGACCGCAGTAGCAGATAGAGCGTGGCCATGCCGATGCTGCGCGAGAAGAGGGCTGCGCCGCAGCCGGGGAAATAGAGGGCCGTGGATTCGGCCGGGGCTCCCTCCACCTTGAACACCGAGCGTTCGTAGAGCTTCAGGTCCTGGTAGAGGTTGGTGAAGTCGAGCTTCGGGCCTGTGCCCTGCATGACCGGGGAGTCCATGCGCCTGCGCCAGAAGCCGGGGATCAGCCCCACGGACTTATTGGCGATGCTTTGGCCCAGGGAGAGCCCTTTGGCCATGCGGGGGATGCGGTTGCACGGGTCCTGGGCAAGGTGGGAGAGGACCTTCTGTTTGATGGGGTGGCCGCCAGAGCCCTTGTAGTCGAGGAAGGCGCGAATCTGGATGGCGCAGCCAGCGGAGTCGATCTTTACCGGGCAGACCACGGTGCACTTGCCGCAGCCCGTGCAATGTTCCATGAGCTTGCGCAGTTCATCCAGGAGCCGTTTCTCGGGCTCGCCAAGCTGCATCTGGGAATAGTAGACCGCCTCGATGAGTGCGCCGAGGCTGATGTTCTTGTTGCGCGGATGATAGAGCAGCCCCTGCTCGGGGTAATACATGGGGCAGACCTGCTTGCACTTGCCGCAGCGAGTGCAGGTCTGGACGTTCTTGAGCAGGAGGCTCAGGGCTTCCTTGTCCTTGAGGGCCGTCTCCTCCAGGTCGTGGATGAGCCGGTTGAAGGAGAAGGTGAAGGGCTGGGCCGGGAGCTTGCGCACCGTGAGCTTGCCGGGGTTCAGGGTGTCGTTCGGGTCTACTTTGCGCTTGTAGGAGGCCAGGGCACTGATCTTTTCCTCGGCCAGGAAGCCTATCTTGGTGATGCCGATGCCGTGCTCGCCCGAAACCTCGCCGCCAAAGGAGAGGACTTTCTCGAACACTTGGGCTGCGGCCCGATGTGCCTCGGCCAGCATGTCCGGGTCGTTGGAGTTCACGGGCAGGTTCACATGGCAGTTGCCGTCGCCCGCGTGCATGTGGTTGGCGATGACGATGCGGGTTGCCAGCAGGCTGTCGAAGATGGCCTTGATCTCGCGGTCCAGGCGGGGATAGGCGTCACGAAGTTCCTGGAAGAGGTAGCGGATCTGTCCTTCCTGCTCGTCGTCGGAAATCTCTGCGGCCGTGACCCGGCCCTCCATGATGGCCTGGATGCGGTCCTTGCCTTCCTTGATCTTGGCGTGATTGTAATCCACGGGCTCCAGG
>JAHJKV010000171.1 GCA_018822065.1 Pseudomonadota bacterium | reverse complement strand
CGACCCAGAAACCGGAGAGCCCGCCGTGCCCTGGCTGGACACCGAGTTGTACGACCAATTCGTTTCCTCCGGCCTCCCCATTTCCGAGTTTCTCAAGACCGCGCCCACCTTCCACGAACAATCTCTGAAAAACAAACCTGCGCCGGCGCTGATCAAACAGGGGACCATCGCTCTGGATGGACGCTATCTCAATTTTGCTCCCCAGTGCACTGGCTGGCAGAACCTGACCCAAAACGGCGGCTCAGGCTCCCTTGTCATCTTCTGGTCCGGGCTGTGGAAACTGAGCACCGCGGCAGCTATCCCCTATCACACCGGCATCTATGGGAACCACCCGCGTGGATTTGGCTTTGTGACCATCGGTGCCAACGTGCATGAATTCCACCGCGCCGCCACTGAAACGGCGGAAAAAATCGACGCCATGGTAGCCGGATATGAAACGGAACTGGCGACCCAGGCCAAGGAAACCAAGCAGAACCTGACCACCACCCTCGCCGCCACGGCACGCAATTTAGCCCTGTCCACCATAGTAATGGCCTTTGTGGTCATCCTCATCGCCATCTGGATGGCCTCTACCCTGACCAAGAAGATAACCTCCATGATCGCCGGGGTACGCCGCTTCCAGCAAGGCGAGATGAACGCACGCCTGGAGGTGGGCTCCACGGACGAGATGGGCCAGCTCTCCCAGGCCTTCAACGACATGTCCAACTCTGTCCAGACCGCCTTCCACGACCTCACCCAAGCCGAATCCAAGTTCCGCAACATCGTGGAGCATGCCACTGTCGGGATATTCCAATCCACCATGGAAGGACGTTTGATCAGCGTCAACCCAGCCATGGCCAGAATGTTGGGCTATGACTCGCCGGACCAGATGACATCTGAAATCAAAGACCTGGCAACGCAATTCTACGCGGAACAAGATCACCGCGCCCACTTCCTTGAGCAATTGCATGTCGAAGATTCCCTCAACGAAGAAGAATTTCTTGCCTATCGGCGCGACGGCACCATCGGCTCTTTCACCTCCAACTCCCGCCTGGTCAGGGACCAAGCTGGCAAGGCGCTCTACATCGAAGGCATGCTGCTGGACATCACGGACAGAAAGGAGAAAGAGCGCGCCCAACGGGAACGGAACATGGCGGAATCCGCAAACCTGGCAAAGAGCGAATTTCTGGCCCGGATGAGCCATGAGATCCGAACCCCCATGAATGCGGTCATCGGCGTGGCCGACCTGCTGGAAGAATATGAACTGGACCGCGAGCAGAAAATACTGGTCAACCTGCTCAAGACCTCCGGCGACAACCTGCTGGCGCTCATCGACGACATCCTCGACCTTTCGAAGATCGAAGCAGGTAAAACCATCCTGGAGGATACCCCCTTTGATCTTCGCGAGGAAGTCGCCTCCCTGTGTTCACTGCTGGCTCACCGGGCCTTCGAAAAAAACCTGGAATTCGACTATGACATTGGCCCCCATGTTCCAAGTCTTGTGCTGGGCGACCATCTCCGGCTTCGCCAGGTTTTAACAAACCTGATCGGCAATGCCATCAAATTCACTTTCGAGGGCGAAATTCTGCTCTCCGTCTACACCCTTGAAGCCACACCCAAACGGGTTCAGCTGGTTTTCAAGGTCACCGACACGGGCATCGGCATCCCCAAGGACAAGCTTGCGCATGTCTTTGAAAGTTTTGGACAGGCGGACTCCTCCACCACCCGGAGTTCCAGCGGCACAGGACTTGGTCTGACCATCTCCCAAAAGCTGGTGAACCTCATGGGAGGGGACATTCAGGTGCAAAGTCGTCTGGGCGAGGGCAGTGTCTTCAGTTTCTCTTTGCCCATGCTCGTGATTCCCGACTCCCTGCGCCCCGCAAAGCTGCCGCCCGCGCCTCTCAACGGACTCACGATCCTGGTAGCGGATGGATTCACAGCAGGACGAGAGCGGGTTGCCCGCATTCTCACAAGAAGCGGCGCCAAGGTGACCGAGGCAGCGAGCCGACGCGAAGCCCTGGCCGCAGTGCAGGCGATGTCCACGGCCGGACTGACCTTCGATGTCGCCTTGATCGGTGCTCGACTCGGGGACCTCTCTGGCTTCGAGATGGCCCGCACCCTGATCAGCCAAGCGGGCATGGCCGGGCGGATATTCATGCTGCTCACCACCACCAACCTGCTGCGCAACGCCGATATTCTCCGCTAACTTGGACAACCTCGCTATCTCACCAAGCCGATCAACGAACATGACCTCTTGACCAACCTGACTGGGCTTGCCCAAAAATCAACACCCAGCGATCACCCTCAGTTCGGCTCGGACCTAAAAACGAAGCAGATGGACAAGCGATTGCTGGTCGTGGACGACGCAGAAGACAACCGGGTGATCCTGAACCAGTATCTGAAAACGAGCGGCTACAAGTACACCATGGCCGAGAACGGCAACACGGCCTTGCAGCACTTTCGGGACACGCCCTACGATCTGGTGATTCTGGATATGCAGATGCCGACCATGGACGGTTATACCACTGCCACGAAGATGCGGGAGATGGAACGGGAAGAGAAACGCTCACCCGTGCCGATCATCGCGCTCACGGCCCACGCCATGGCTGATGACCGCCAGAAATGTCTGGATGCGGGCTGCTCAGACTACCTGACCAAACCCATCCGCAAGGCCGCTCTGCTTGAAGCGCTTGTCAAACATCTAGAAGAGCAGACCAATTCGTAGCGTCTCACCGGTCCGGGTCTAGCCGGACAGAGAAGCCGGGAAAGTCGAGTGCCGTGTGGTAGAGGCAGAGCCTTTCCCCGGCAGTGCCGTAAAGAGCGTCCCCTACAATGGGGTGACCAGCGGCTGCCAGGTGCGCCCGAATCTGGTGCCGCGCCCCACGGGCGATAATGGCCCGCACGAACGTGGTGCCAGGAGAACTGTTCGCATCGAGGGCAGGCTCCAGG
>JAHJKV010000170.1 GCA_018822065.1 Pseudomonadota bacterium | reverse complement strand
GGCACTTGTCGCGCTCACCTGCCTGACCATGCCCCTGGTCTTCCGACTGCTCCGCGACAACAGTATCGACCGGGCGGCGAGCGAACTCAGCTATCCTTTCTACCTGGTTCACTATCTGGTTATCGCCCTGCTGGAACAAACCCTGGAAGATGCCCCACCTGCATTGATGCTCTCCTGCACCCTGGGGGCCACCCTGCTTCTCTGGGTCGTTGCCATCCGCCCCTTTCGAAAGTTCACTCCAAAACCGACGCGCTCCGAACCGTTTGTCATTTCCCCGATTCCTGCCTCGATTCCTGCCCTGGTTCCTGTCCAACCCGATTCCACGCCACAGATGTAACTCCCGCACAAGAGGGGCAACTACTCCGTCTATTGGCTTCCAGGGGGTTCGTTTCCCTCATCAAATGGAATTGTTTTCCGTTGGGTGTCATTTCTCCTGAACAAGGTGTCTTTTCATGGCATGTTCGTGTATGCTATTATGGAAATTTCCCGCATAACTCATCAACAACGAGGATACACATGAAACTGTTTGCACTCTCCCTCACCCTGGTTCTGGCTCTGGCCGTGACCGTTGCCTGCGCCTCCTCCGGTGCTGACCTTTACAACTCCAAGTGCTCCGGATGCCATGGCAAAGATGGGGCCAAGGCTGCGGCCTCCTCGGGCAACGTGACCCTCAAGGGCCAGTCTGCAGCGGACATCGAAACCAAACTCAAGGGGTACGTGGACGGTTCCTTTGGAGGCAAGAAGATGAAGGTCATGCAGAAGATGGCCGGCAAACTCTCCCCTGAGGAAACGACTGCTGTGGCCGAACACATAGCCACGCTGTAAGCACATGAAACTCCTGCTTGCGACGGTTCTTGCCGTCCTTCTGCTTGTTTCCGCCTCCCTGGCCCAGGATCAAGGTTCCATCGAACCCCTGGACCAGGGAGGTATGGAAATGGACGCGGCCGCAATGGAGGGGCACGACCACCAGAAGCTCATTGAAGAAGCCACCCTGTCTGCCCCGGAAGACAGCGCGGAGGTAGGCATCGAGGAAAAACTTGGAAACCTGCTGGCCGACGTCGAGTTCTCCGATTCCGACGGAAACCGGGTGAACCTGCGGGAATTGGTCTCGGTTCCCACCATCCTGTTGCCCATCTACTTCAAATGCCCGGATGTCTGCAGCCTGCTCCAAAGCTCCTTTGCCCAGATTCTCCCTGACGTGCCCCTTGAGCCCGGCAAAGAGATTCAGGTCATCTCACTGAGCTTTGACCCGCGCGACACGCCCCAGGACGCAGCCCACGCGAAAAAACAGTACATGGCAGCACTCCAGGGGAAGTACCCCTCTAAGGACTGGCAATTCCTCACGGGTGATCAAAAAGCTATCGATATGGCTTTAAACTCCATCGGCTATACTGTTCGTCGTCAGGGTGGACTGTTTGCCCACCCTGTGGCCGTGATTGCTCTTGCGCCGGGCGGCAAGGTGGTCCGCTACCTCTACGGCCCGGGCTTCCTGCCAATGGATATCACCATCGCCGCCACCAAGGCTTCTGAGGGGATCACCAGCCTTTCGGTCAAGCGCCTGCTCTCCATGTGCTACAGCTACGACCCCCAAGGGCGTCGCTATGTCTTCTCCACCCTGCGCGTGGCCGGATTCTCCATCGTAATCTTCGTTGTCGCTTTCATCTCCTTTCTGGTGCTGGGTGGCAAAAAAAAGAAACGCTAAAGGCGGCTGTAGATGACCGTTGCACCTGCTGACAAAGGCTTTTTCGCGCCGACCGGCAAGGGGTTTTTGCGCTCCTGGCTTTTCACTCACGACCACAAGCGCATCGGCATGCTCTATTTGTGGTGCATCCTCTCCTTCTTTGGCGTGGGCGTGGTGCTTGGACTCCTGGCCCGACTGGAAATGCTCACGCCAGGAGCCACCATCATGGGCCCTCAGACCTACAATGCGATCTTCACCCTGCACGGGGTGACCATGGTTTTCCTGGTGGTGATCCCGAGCATCCCCGCCGCCTTTGGCAATATCTTCCTGCCTCTGCAACTGGGGGCCGAGGATGTGGCTTTTCCCAGGCTGAACATGTTCTCCTGGTGGCTCTACATCATCGGCGCGGCCATCGCCCTGACCTCGCTCTTCACTGGTGGCGGCGCACCAGACACGGGCTGGACCTTCTATGTGCCCTTCTCCGCCGTGACCACCACCAACGTCTCCGTGGCCGTGCTGGGCGTGTTCATCCTCGGGTTCTCCTCGATCCTCACGGGCCTCAATTTCATCGTCACCATCCACCGACTCCGCGCTCCGGGCCTCACCTGGACCCGATTGCCGCTTTTTGCCTGGGGACTCTACGCCACGGCCTGGATTCAAGTTCTGGCCACCCCCATCCTGGGCATCACGGCCTTGCTGATCGTTGTGGAACGGGTGATGGGCATGGGCATCTTCGACCCGGCCAAGGGGGGAGACCCCATTCTGTATCAGCATCTGTTCTGGATTTATTCCCACCCGGCCGTATACATCATGATCGTCCCGGCCATGGGGGTCATCTCCGACATCATTCCGGTATTTGCTCGTAAAAATATCTTTGGATACAAGACCATTGTCGGGTCTTCTCTGGCCATCGCCTTTGCCGGTTCCCTGGTCTGGGCACACCATATGTTCGTCTCCGGCATGAGCGACACCGCAGTGATGATCTTCTCCTTCCTGACCTTTGTCGTGGCCGTTCCTTCGGCAGTGAAGGTCTTCAACTGGACTTCAACTCTCTACAAGGGTGCCATCCGTCCGGAACCCCCGCTCATCTTCGCCCTCGGCTTCATCTTTCTCTTTTCCATGGGCGGCATCACCGGCCTGGTCCTCGGCTCGGCAGGAACGGACATGCACGTGCATGACACCTACTTCGTGGTCGGCCACTTCCACTACGTCATCTTCGGCGGCACCGGTTTCGGGATGTTCGCGGCCATGCACTACTGGTTCCCCAAGATTACCGGGAGGATGTACAACAAGACCATCGCCACCACGAGCGCCATCATTCTGATCATCGGAATGAACGGACTCTACTTCCCCATGTACCTTCTCGGCCTGCAAGGCATGCCCCGACGCTACTACGACTACCTGCCTCAGTTCACGAACCTCCAGGTGGCCTCCACTGTCGGCTCCTGGGTCACCCTCATAGGGCTGGTCCTGATGTTCTCCAACCTGGCCAGGGGCTGGAAACATGGACAAAAGGTGGGCGACAACCCCTGGGAGGCAGCCACCCTGGAATGGACCCTGCCCTCGCCCCCGCCCACCAACAACTTCGACCAGGAACCGGTGGTCACCCACGGTCCCTACGACTTCAAGCACCTGTCACCCGGAGGGACAGACCAATGACCCTCCCCAAGGATTACCTCGGCGCCAAAATGGGCATGTGGCTCTTCCTGTTTACCGAGATTCTGCTCTTTGGCGGCCTCTTCGTGCTCTATTCCGTGACCATGCAGCGCTATCCGGTGGAATTTCATACCGCCAGCCAGATGCTCGACGTCACCATGGGCACCCTGAACACGGTGGTGCTGATCACCTCCAGCCTGTTCGCGGCCCTGGCTGTTATCGCCCTGCAGCGGGGCGACATCCGTCGGTCCAAGATTTTCATTCTCCTGACCATCCTCCTGGCCGGGGTCTTCCTGGCAGACAAGTACATGGAGTGGGGCGCCAAGATTCACCACGGCATCTATCCCAATTCCCCACACCTCACAGACTGGCCCGAGGGACAGCAGGCCTTTTTCGCCCTCTACTACACCATGACCGGCCTGCACGGCATTCACGTGGTCCTCGGCATGGGCCTGCTCGGCTGGGTCTATTGGCTGATCAGCAAGGGCAAGATCACACCCGAACAACACGTCACCCTGGAAAACGCAGGGCTGTATTGGCACCTGGTGGACTTGATCTGGATCTACCTCTTCCCCCTGTTCTACCTGATCACCTAGGAGCGAGAGATGAGTGAACACAGCACACAACACGAGGGACACGGTCCAGGATACGGCCTGTTCATCGCCATCTGGGCTGCCCTGCTGGTCCTCACCGCGACCACGGTCTGGGTGGCCGGCATCAACCTGGGATTCTTGAACGTGGTGGCAGCCCTGGCAGTGGCCACGACCAAGGCCTCGCTGGTGATCTTCTTCTTCATGCACCTCAAATATGAGGAATTGACCCTGAAACTCATGGTGCTCACGGCCTTTGTCATCCTGTCCATCTTCATCGGCATGACCTTCTTCGATACCGCCTACCGCTAGGAGACCGACCATGTACGCCCAAGTCTTCAGCGCAGCGAAAGAGGTGGATCAGGCCTTCCTGATCATTCTCGGCTTTTCCGTATTCATCATGGTCTTCGTCACCGGGCTGATGCTCTGGTTCCTCTACCGCTACCACCACAAACGGCACCCGGTGGCAGCCGATATCGAGGGCAACATCTGGGCCGAGATTCTCTGGACCGTGATCCCCACCATTATCGTCATGGGGCTCTTCTGGACCGGATGGAGCAGCTTCAAAGCCATGCGCACCATTCCCGAGGGGGCCATGGTGGTTCAGGCCGAAGGGCGCATGTGGTCCTGGAAGTTCACCTATGAGACGGGCAAGACCTCTGAGATCCTGGTGGTGCCTGTGGACACACCGGTTAAACTGGAACTGAGCGCCAAGGACGTGATCCACAGTTTCTATGTCCCGGCCATGCGCCTCAAGTGGGACATGGTGCCGGGCATGGATACTGATGCCTGGTTCGAGTCCGACGCTCCTGGGGAATTCGACATCTTCTGCGCCGAATACTGCGGCCTCAAGCACTCGAACATGGTCACCACCCTTCGCGTGGTTTCCCCTGAAGAATTTCAGGCCTGGCTGCAGGAGGGAGCCCAGGTCAGTGCCGCCCCCATGCTCACCGGCCCGGAACTTCTGGACCGGTATGGCTGCCTAGACTGCCACACCTTGGATGGAAGCGAGGGCGTCGGACCAGGACTCGGCAAGATCGGCGGAAAGGAAGTTTCCCTTGTGCTGCCGGACGGAACCAGGACAAGACTGGCCCGCGACGAGGCCTACCTGCGCCGGGCCATCCTCGATCCCTCGGCAGAATTGGTCAAGGATTGGGAGGACCTGATGTTCTCATACGACGGAGAGATTCCCGAGGAGGACCTGGAGGGCATTGTCTCCTTCCTGATGACGGGACAGGTCACAGCAGAAGCCGCACCAGCCATGCTTCTCGGCCAGAAAATCGCGGACGAGGAAGGATGCCTGGCCTGCCATACCACCGACGGCACGGACGATGTTGGTCCTAGCTTCAAGGGCCTTGCCGGATCCATGCGCAGGGTGGATGCTGCTGCGGGCGGAACGCAGGAATTACTGGCCGACATACTCTATCTCACCGAATCTATTGTCAATCCATCTGCGCTTATCTCCGAAGGCTTTGATGACGGCATGCCATCTTTCGAGAACCTGACACCGGATCGTTTGAAGCTCCTGGTGGAGTGGCTCGCCTCCATGAGGAAGGATGCAGACGAATGAACTGGCCCGTGCTGCAACTTGCCCGACCCAAGGTCAGCCTGGCCGTCACCTTAGGCTCTCTGTGCGGCGCTTTGTTTTACGTTTTGTCCATCAATCAGTCATACAATTTGTCTCAAAACGTCTTACATAGCTATAATTACATAAAATTAGGAACTATACTGCTGAGTGCCTTCGGATCATTTTTTCTCTGCGCTGGTTGCTCGGCCCTGAATCAGGTCCAAGAGCGATGGCGAGACGGGCTGATGGAGCGAACCTGCAACCGTCCCCTGCCCACAAAACAGATCACCGCGCGCTGTGCTCTGGCCTGGGGAGGCCTGTGGGCCGGCCTGGGTTTGGCCTTTTATTACGTCTCGGGAGGATGGCCCCTGCTTCGTGTCGGAATGGCAGTGCTGTTCGCGTACAATGGCCTCTACACCCCGCTCAAGCCGGCAACCCCCCTGGCGCTCCTGGCCGGTGGCGTTGCCGGGGCCCTGCCGCCCCTGACCGGTTGGCTGGCAGCCGGGGGCTCTGCCCTGGACCCGCCCATCCTGACCCTGACCGCCATTTTCTATCTCTGGCAGGTGCCCCACTTCTGGCTCCTGGCTGAAAAGCGGCGTGACGACTACCTGCGGGCCGGTTATGCCCTGCCCTGCCGCTCTCTTTCACCCCACATGCGCAAACCGTTGCTGGCCCTGTGGATCGCCGCCTACTTCATAGGCCTGAGTGTTTTCGCCATCATTTCCAATCCATTGGGCACTTCTTCACCGTTGTTGATGCTTTGCCTGCTCTGCCTAGCCACCGGTTTGGGCCTTGGACTGGCCATCCTGTCCGGTCGCGACCGCTTTGCCTCTGCAACCATTGACGGCTCTCTGCCCCTTGCCCTTGGGGCCATGCTGCTTATTTCTTTATAAACCAAGGAGATCGACATGCTATGGATTCACCCGCTCCTGCAAGCCATCTGCATGGTTTTGGCCACTTGGGTCTTGTTCATGGGTCTCCAGCGGTTTCGCGCCCAACACCTGGGGATCAAGGTCCTGTTCCCGTGGAAGCGGCATGTATTCTGGGGAAAGGTCGTACACGCCATCTGGTTGCTGGGATTTGGCCTCGGGCTGTTCATGGGTTGGTACTCTTGGGGGTCCATCAATCTCACGGGAGGCCACTTCCTGGTGGGTGTGTCCATGGTTCCCATGATCCTTCTGAGTCTGATCACCGGTCTAATGCTCCAAAAGCCCAAGGGTCGCCGCGCTTCGCTTGCCCTCTTCCATGGCACCGTCAACGCAGTCCTGTTCGCCATGGCCCTGTATCAGGCCTTTTCCGCCGTCGCCGTCATCGAGCTCTTTCTGTTACCCTAACCCCACAACCCCTCCCTATTGGGTGAACAGCTTGGACTGTATTTCAATGCAAACCGCCCGGGCCATGACTTGAGAGCCCTGGGCGCACAGCTCATGTCGGTCCGACAGGCCCGCAGCTTCACCGTGACCATTCAGGAACGCTATGAACTCACCCAAGGGGAGGACACCATGTCACGTTCCTTTCTTTTGGTCCCTTCTGCCCTCGCACCCTTGCGCCGCTCCTGCTCCTGGGGTAATATATTTATGGTGGAATACTGCATACGATCATTGCGTTGACATCGCGAAGCATGGTGGAGCCCGTGTCAGGACCATTACAAAATCTCTCAATCCGCTCCAAGCTCCTCCTTGGTTACTTCTTCTCGTTCCTTGTGGCCCTGATTCTGGGTGGGCTCATGCAGTACGTGATCGTCCGCTCCACCCTCACTGAAACCATAGAACAGGAACTGCAAACATCGACAACGTCCATACTCCGACTTGTCAAAACCGTCACCGATGCCTCGATTCGCAATCACCTGCGCGCCATTGCGGAAAAAAACCGCGACATCCTGGCAGGGTTTCACGCCCGCACCCTCACGGGCGAACTGACCAAGGCAGAAGCGCAATCAGCGGCCACCAAGGTGTTGCTGAGCCAGACCATCGGCACCACCGGCTATATCTATTGCATCAACTCCGACGGCATCGTCCAAGTGCACCCCCAAAAAGCACTTCTCGGACAAGACATCTCTGACAACGTTTTTGTGCAGCTTCAGAAAGAACGCCGGGTGGGCTATCTGGAATATGACTGGAACAACCCTGACGAGGCCATTTCACGTCCCAAGGCCCTATACATGACCTACTTTGAACCCTGGGACTGGATCCTCTCTGCCAGTTCCTACCGGGACGAATTCACTAGCCTCTTCAACCTGGACGAACTCCGCGATGACATCCGGTCCATCACCTTCGGCAAGACCGGCTACTCCTACGTCATGGATTCCAACGGAACCCTCATCATCCATCCCACTCTGGAAGGAACCAATATCTATGACTCGACAGACTCCTCAGGGCGCCGGTTCATCGAGGAAGTGTGCCGGGAAAAGAATGGGAAAATCATTTACCCCTGGCAGAATCCGGGCGAGACAGAGCCCCGGGAAAAACTGGTCATTTTCAACTATATTCCCGAATTCGACTGGATCATTGCTTCCTCAAGCTATCTTGAGGAATTCTATCAGCCCCTGCGTACCCTGGCCACAGCCACCCTGCTTATGGCCGCGCTCCTTGCCGCCTTGCTCCTGCCTCTGACCTGGTGGATAGCCAACTCCATCTCCAAGCCCGTCAAGACCCTGTCCGCAGGCTTTGAACAGGGAGCGGAAGGCAACTACTCAGGACGCATAGACACACAACAGGGCGGTGAACTTGGCGAGCTGGCAAACTATTACAACATCTTCATGACCAAACTGGAAAAATCCCGGCATCATTTGCAGCTCTCCGAAGAAAAATACCGCAGTATCTTTGAAAACGCGGTGGAAGGCATCTTCCAGTCCACCGCAGAAGGGATAATACTGGACGCCAACCCCTCCCTGGCCCGCATGCTCGGATTCGACAACCAAACATCCCTGGTCGAATACGTCGCCGACCTCGGCAACCAGCTGTATGTCAACCCGGAGCGGCGCATAGAATTGCTTCAACAGCTTTCCGAGCATGGCACTGTCTTTGGATTCGAAGCTCAGCTGCGCCGCCTGGACGGCTCCTCGATCTGGGCTTCCATCAACTCCAGGGCCTCCCTGGACGAAAAGGGAAACATTGTTCACATGGAAGGCTCCATAACCGACATTACCCGCCGCAAGGAGTCTGAAATGGCCGTGCATGAGGCCAAGACGGAATTGGAGCAGCGGGTTGATGAACGTACTTCCGAACTTTCCAGGTATGTCCATCGACTGGAGGCAAGAAACAAGGAACGCGCCCTGCTTCAGGAGATGGGCACCCTGGTCCAACTCTGTCACAGTCAGACAGAGACCTTCCCTGTGGTGCGGCGGTTCATGGGCCAGTTCTTTCCCGACGATACCGTGTCCCTCTTCATTTTCAACAAATCCACATCCGAACTGGAACCCGTGTTCCAGGGCGATACATCCGCACCTTTTCTCGCCGACGAATGTTGGGGCCTTCGGCAAGGCAAGCCCTATCTCCTCGACACAACCAACCAACGCCCACCTTGCGCCCACCTGGGGAACATGACGACAAACGGCTCGCTGTGCGCTCCCCTGACCACCCAAAACGAACTCATCGGTCTTCTGCTCGTCCAGTTCCAGACCCCGATGGGTTCGCCTGAACGGCTCATGAGTCGCAGCTCCGTGCTTCGCCTGGCCTCCAGCATCACGGAAAATCTGGCTCTTACCATCTCCAACCTTGGCCTGCGCGAAAGCCTGCGCCTGCAGTCAATCCTGGACCCGCTCACCGGACTCTACAACCGCCGGTACATGGACGAAGTCATGAACCGCGAACTTGCCCGCGCCACCCGGCGCAAGCACTCCGTTGCCGTGCTTATGCTCGACCTGGACCACTTCAAGCAATTCAATGACACCTTTGGCCACGACGCAGGCGACCTGGCCCTGACGGAACTCGCCGCGTTCCTACGCGTGAAGATTCGCGGAGAAGACGTTCCCTGCCGCTATGGTGGCGAGGAATTTGCCCTGATCCTCAACGAAGTCACCGAGGAAACCGCCCTGGCCAAGGCCCAGGAACTCTGCGACGGCATTCGCGACTCCCTGCGGATCAAGCTGGACGGTTCGGAAGAACGGATCACCGCCTCCATCGGAGTGGCCTTGTTTCCACAACACGGCAGGGATGCGGAGACCGTGCTCAAGGCGGCTGACGAAGCGCTGTATGCTGCCAAGGGAGCAGGCCGGGACCAGGTCGCCCTATACGGCTAGCCCTCTTCTCTTGGTCATGAGAAAGCCCGGTCAGGCCGGGCTTTCTTGGTTTCATGCATTCTTGGACAGCTTCGAGGATGGAGGGGCAAGGCACAAGCTGGATGAGTCCTGCGGTACGGTTACTCACAATGGCACGCCAATGACTGGCAGCCTCCTAAACCGGACCAAAAGGTCCAGTCTCCTCCGAAGGATTGGCAAGCACCATCCAGGCGTGCTCAAAGAGGGCTTTGCTGAACTCTTCAAGCAGTGGGGAGCCGATGTTCCAACAGTGCCAGTACAGGTCAACCGGAACAGCGAATCCTGGGGCAACATCGATCAAGGCCCCAGCCTCGCGGAGTTGTTCGCTCTGATAGTCCGGAACCATGCCGTAACCAAAACCGGACACGACCATATCCAGAAATTTCTCCGAGGATGGGATATAATGGGTCGGCACCTTCCCCGGCACTTCTCCAAATGCCCGCACCAACACTTTGTTGTGCATGTCGTCCTTGCGGTCGAAAATCACGGCAGGGGCGATCCTGGCCGCTTCCGGAGTAAAACCATCAGCGAACCACGCGGCTACAAACCCAGGGGTGGCCAGCAGTCGATAGACCATTCTTCCGAGACAGGTGGCCAGACACCCTTGCACCGGGGTCACCCGTGCACTCACACATCCCACGACCTCGCCTCTCTTGAGCATGTTGTGCGTCTGCTCCTGATCATCCACGCTCAGATCCAGCAGCAGTTTACGAGTGCGCAAAATTGGTCGCACCGCATCCAGAAACCACGTGGACAGGCTGTCAGCGTTCACCCCGATGGGAAGCACCTCTAGCGCACCGGCCCGATCCGGTGCCATGGCCTCTGCCAGGTCTCCCTCCAGCCGTTCCACCTGCCGGTAGTGCTTGAGCACCTCCGACCCCGCCCCGGTGGCCTGCGGCGGCGTGGAGCGCACCAAAAGCACCTGCCCTGTCTGGTCCTCCAGCAGCTTGACCCGCTGGGATACCGCCGACTGCGTCAGATGCATGGCCCTGGCCGCTTTTTCAAAACCGCCCTCACGCACGACCATGGCCAGGGCTTCCACAAGTTTGTAGTCCAGCATGCGATGGTCATTAGCATAATTTATCTGACATGAAAACAATTAGCTTTACTGCTTTTCCTTGCTGCCCTAGTCTTTCTGGAGCCGATATTCTTCCAAAGGACGTGAAAACATGCTGCCACTTCTCCAGGGTTTTGCCATGGGGGCAAGCCTGATCATCGCCATCGGGGCTCAAAATGCCTTTGTACTCTCCCAGGGGGTTCGCCGCGAACATCACCTGGTCGTGGCCCTGGTGTGCAGCCTCTGCGATGCTGCCCTGATCGTCCTTGGCGTCTGCGGCATGGGAGCGCTGGTGTCGAGTCATCCCACGCTGGTGAAAACCACCACCTGGGCAGGAGCGGCCTTTCTCTTCGCCTATGGGCTCCGTGCATTCTGGTCCGCCTTCCAGGGGGGAAGTCTCAAGGCCCAGGCCGCCGCTCCCCAGTCGCTCTACAAGGTGCTCGCCCTCACCCTGGCCCTGACACTCCTCAATCCTCATGTGTATCTCGATACCGTCCTCCTTCTCGGGTCCATCAGCGGCCGGTATGCCAGTGCGGATAGACTGTTCTTCGGCCTTGGGGCCGTGATCGCGTCCTTTGCCTGGTTTTTCAGCCTCGCTGCCGGGGGAAGACTGCTCGCCCCCCTGTTCACAAAAGCCGTCACCTGGCGCGTCCTGGAGGGTGCAGTTGGCCTGACCATGTGGCTCGTGGCGGTCTCGTTGGTCTGCTGATACATTTTTCCCGACGCGCAAAGGAAACCACGTGGCGACCTCGCACTTTGTGATAGCTTGGAATAGTCACTGGAACGAAGCATGCACAGCAGGTTTTTCCCTCGGTTTTGTCTCGCTTTTTCGGCGCGTTGCTGCTGTGTCTCATTTACAGCTATTTTGCTCTGCGCCACCGCTAGGCCTATCTGACCCCGTGGGCCTGCCCCTGGGGCCACACCAAGGCCTGAACCCGCCCCCATCTTTACTTTTCCTGTTGCAGCCTTATCTCGTTGTAAGGGTTTCTGCCCAAAAATGACGATACAGGCGCACTCCCCTGCGCTGTGAACCCTCGGAGGTACACATGAGAACGTTGCTCTTAGCAATTTTCGCCCTGACGCTGCTGGGTTGCCAGGCCGCAGGAGGCGATACAGACACAACGGAGAAGGCCATGAATACGAGCACACTTGAACTCGCCACCCTGGCAGGTGGATGCTTCTGGTGCGTGGAATCTGACCTGGAAAAGCTCCCTGGCGTTGCCGAGGTCATCTCCGGCTATGCCGGGGGCAGTCTCGACAATCCCAGCTATGAGCAGATCGGAACAGGCCGCACCGGCCACCGGGAAGCCGTGCAGGTCCACTTCGATCCCGCCATAATAAGCTATGCCGAAATTCTGAATGCCTTCTGGCGACACATCGACCCCACCGACCCGGACGGCAGCTTCGGGGACCGGGGATTCCAGTACACCTCTGCCATCTTCTACCACAATGAAGAACAACGTGTTGTTGCGGAAGAATCAAAGGAAGATCTTCAAATTTCAGGCGTATTTAAGAATGAACTCGCAACTGAAATTATTCCTTTTACAAACTTCTACAAGGCGGAAGACTACCACCAGGACTACTATAAGACCCATACCACCCGGTATAAGACCTACCGCCATTTCTCCGGTCGCGACCAGTTCATCGAGGAGCATTGGGGCTCTGTCCCGCCCCTGGCAAAGCCCGCGCAGAGTGCACCAAAGCAACAGTCCTGGGTCAAGCCCTCCCAGGAAGAACTCCGGGCCAAGCTCACCGAACTGCAATACAAGGTGACGCAGAAGGAGGGGACGGAACCGGCCTTTGACAACCAGTACTGGAACAACAAGAAGCCGGGAATTTACGTGGACATCGTCTCCAGGGAACCCTTGTTCAGTTCCACCAACAAGTACGATTCCGGGACGGGCTGGCCAAGCTTCGACCGGCCTCTGGAAAAGGATAACATCATCGAGCGTTCGGACAACAGCTTCTTCACGACTCGCACCGAGGTTCGCAGCGCGCAAGGCGATTCGCACCTGGGACATGTGTTCCCGGACGGCCCGCCCTCGACAGGCCTGCGCTACTGCATCAATTCCGCCGCACTGCACTTCGTCCCGGTGGAAGAGTTGGAAACACAGGGGTATGCACAGTATCGAGAGATATTCAACTAGGCCGCACCTCCTTTACTGGACCTTCAAAGGCTGGTATCTGAACAAGAAACAGCCTCATCCGAGGATCGTTCCAGTGCAGATGGCCCCTTGTCGCGGGCGATTGCTGGTGAACATCCGCGACAGGGCGACCACGCGTGGAGATATGGCATGCCGGGCCTCACCCTTGGAGCCAACAGAAAATCACTCAGAAACAGATTTCTGCTGCTTGTTCTCCCCCTGTTGTTCATAACCTACCTGATTTACGGCATGCTTTCCGCTTGGTTTGTGTTCAAAGACCTCTCCAACAGTCTGACCCAACGGCTTGAAAACATCGTCAACGTCAAGGCCGAGGCCCTCTCCAAGCCATTGTGGAACTTCGACCTGGACTACGTTGGCCTGAGCCTGGAGTCGCTTCTGCTTGACTCCGACATCAAGGGCGCCGTGGTTCTGGACGAACATGGGAAGGAACTCAAATCCATCGGCACCACCACCGAAGAAGAGAGCATCTTCTTTGTCCCAGCCGTGCACCGGGACATCCTGTTCAACACCTTCCAGGGGAAGAGCCATGTCGGAGAATTGCTTCTCTATCCTTCAACAGACCGCATCCGCGCCACTCTCCAGGAAAATCTGATCCGGGCGCTCCTGCTCTTGACCATGCTCTTGATCATCTTCGTCGGTCTGGTCATGCTCGGCTACAGACGAACCATCGGCATCCCCCTCGATCGCTTCTCAAGGGCGATCCGGCTGGCGGACGAAAAACAAATCCGCCTTCCGGTCAACTGGGAATCACCGGACGAGCTTGGACAAGTCATCAAAAACTACAACCACCTGCTGATAACTTTGGCCGAACAGGAACAGGCCCTGACCAGGGCCAGTCAGATGAAAACAGCCTTCCTCGCCAACATGATCCACGAGATTCGCACTCCCATGAATTCCATCCTGGGGATGGCGGAACTGCTCTCCGAATCAGACCAGCTCACCCAGGAACAGCGGGACTACATCAGCACCCTGACCAATTCAGGCCAAGCCCTGCTGGAGACCATTGATGACATCCTGGACATTTCCAAGATCGAATCCGGACAAATGAACCTCGAACGGATCCCCTTCGAGCTACGCAATATCGTGGAAACCGCCTGCGACATGGTCGTCTTCAAAATTCATCAGAAAAACCTCGACCTGGCCGTCCGGGTCCATCCGGAACTCCCCCGCGAAGTGATCGGCGACCAGACCAGACTCTGCCAGGTTCTTGTCAACCTGCTTGGAAATGCGACAAAATTCACCCAGCACGGAAACATCACTCTCCTGGTGGACCCCGGCGAGGACGATATCATCCACTTTACGATTCAGGATACGGGCATCGGCATCCCAGAAGACCGGCAGCACAGCATCTTTCAGATGTTCTCCCAGGCAGATGTCTCCACCACCCGGCAATACGGGGGCACCGGCCTCGGTTTGTCCATCTCGAAGCGACTGGTGGAACTGATGAAAGGGAAGATATCCGTAGCATCAATCCCCAATCAGGGCGCCACCTTCTCCTTCGCGGTCCACCTCCCCCCCTCCACGGACCAGGACCCACAGGAAAATCTGCTTCCCGACCTCCAGGGCGTTCCGATTCTCCTTATTTCGCCCAACCCCATCCGCCGCCTCCACCTGAGCGAGATGCTCCAGGGCTGGGGAGCACTACCGAGTCAGGCTCCCAGCTTCAAATTCGCACATGACCTCGTCACAAGGACATCCCCGCCTTTCCGCGCCGTCATCCTGGATATGTTGCTACAACCTGACGACTGGGATCCGCTTGCGCAGCAGTTGGCCAGCACCGGCAAACACACACCGCACACGATCCTGCTCGTGGGGAGCGAAAACATTGACGAACGGAAAACGACCAACGCTTTCGGCACGGCTTCCATCGTGCGCAAGCCAGTGAAACCATTGGTTTTGCGTAACAGACTGCTTGACCTGCTCAGTTCTAATGTCGTGTCGACGACCACACCTACCATAACGGACACACCGATCCACATCGGCCCCATGCGGTTGCTCCTGGTGGAGGATTCAGACGCCAACAGGGAACTGGTCAAACTCTACCTCAAGCATTGTGAAGCCGTCATCGATGAGGCGGTCAACGGGAGCGAAGCCCTGGCCCTGGTCAAGGCCAACCATTACAACGCCATCCTCATGGACTTGCAAATGCCGGTTATGGACGGCTTCGAAGCCGCACGAAAAATCCGGACCTGGCAAACCGACAACAGCCGCCCCATCAGCCCCATCATCGCTATCACGGCCGATGTTCTCAAGGAGACCAGGACCAAATGCCTGGCCATGGGATTTTCAAACTTCCTCCCCAAGCCGATCCGCAAAAAGGATCTACTGGAGATATTGCAGGACGTCGGCGACAACGAACCCATGACCCAGGCAACGCCCCCGACGGTTTTTTACGTGGACTCGGTATTCCGATCCATCATGCCGAAGCTGATCGAAAGCACGGAAAAGGAATTGTTGAACCTGTCGGAGGTCCACCAGCGTGGAGATGTGGACGGACTTCGCAGGCAGGCCCACACCTTCAAAGGCACCTTTGGTGGATACGGACTCAAACAACTGGCGGCCATCTTTCTGCACATCGAACACCTGATCCATGAAAACAGGCTGGAGGCCATACCTGCGCATCTTGAAAACGCCCGTCAAATGCTCCTCCAGGCAGAAATCCGCTACGTAGACACCCCTCCCCCTTCGCCCCAATAACAAGAAAGGCCCCTGCAGTGATGCAGGAGCCTTCGGTATCGTCTGTGTCAAACCAGCTAGTCGACCTTGAAGAAGGCCTTGGGATCGGCACCGCACACCGGACACCTTTCCGTGGTCGTGCCGTCGATGGTATGACCACATACACTACAGACATGGTAGTCTGGATTTCCACCTTTTTCAATATTTTCCAATGCCTTGGCATAGAGATCAGCATGGACTTTTTCCACTTCGTTGGCAAAACGGAAGCTCCGCTCGGCCTGTTTGTGGCCCTCGGCGATAGCGGTCTCGATCATCGGAGGATACATGGATTCAAACTCGAAGGTCTCGCCTGAAATCGCAGCCTTCAGGTTCTCCTCCGTGGTCCCAACGCCCTTCATGGCCCGCAAGTGGGCGTGAGCATGGATGGTCTCGGCAGCAGCTGCGGCCCGGAAAAGTTTGGCAACAGCGCCGTAGCCTTCCTTGTCCGCCTTTTCAGCAAAGGCAAGGTATTTCCTGTTGGCCTGGGACTCGCCAGCAAACGCGGCAGCAAGATTTTCATTGGATGTGGACATATATTGCTCCTTGTTATTTAGTAGGAATAATTCCTAGTTTTTAATCTTTTGCCAGTTTGCCGCCTTCCTGTCAACCCTATGACGACACGCATCATCTTCACCTGCGAATTTTGAATGCCAAGGCCCTAACATTAACCGATACGTTTTCGGTAAGCATAAAACCAAAAGGGGGCGCAATATTCTGCGCCCCCTCTCTCATGTGTGGACAGGCTAATCCTTACGCGACAGAGGTGCCGAGAATGGTCGCCAGGTCTTCGTCTGGAGTGGTAATGGGTTTGATGTCATAATTTTCCACCAGGAAGTTGAGCACATTCGGGGTGATGAACTCAGGCAAGGTGGGTCCGAGCCGGATGTCCTTGATCCCTAGGGCGAGCAAGGAGAGGAGGATGGCCACAGCCTTCTGCTCGTACCAGGAAAGCACCAATGACAAGGGCAGGTCATTGACGCCGCATTTGAAGGCATCGGCCAGGGCCAGGGCAATCTGCACGGCGGAGTAAGCGTCATTGCACTGACCGATGTCCAGAAGGCGGGGGATGCCGCCGATGTCGCCTAACTGCTTGTCAAAGAAACGGAACTTGCCACAGGCCAGGGTCAGGATCACGGTGTCCGCCGGGGCTTTCTCAACAAATTCGGTGTAGTAGTTACGCCCGGGCTTGGCACCGTCACAACCTGCCACCAGGAAGAAATGACGAATGGCACCGCTCTTGACGGCCTCAATGACCTTGTCGGCCACTCCGAGGACGGCAGTGCGCCCAAAACCGGTCAGCACCTGACCCTTGTCCTCATCCGCCGCGAAACCAGGCATCGACAGCGCTTTCTCGATAACCGGAGAGAAATCGCCGTTGTCCACATGCTCGACCCCGGGCCAGCCCACCAGGCCGGTGGTGAAGAGGTTCTCCATGTAGTCGCCAGGCTTCTGGATGCAGTTGGTGGTCATCAGGATGGCACCGGGGAACTCGGCGAATTCCTTTTTCTGGTTCTGCCAGGCCGTGCCGAAATGGCCATGAAAATGAGCGTATTTTTTCAACTCCGGATAGCCGTGGCAGGGGAGCATCTCGCCGTGGGTATAGATGTTGATCCCCGTTCCCTCTGTTTGTTTGAGCAGGGTGGCAAGATCTTTCAAATCATGGCCGGAAACCAGGATGGCTTTACCCGCCTTGGCTCCTAGGGGAACCGGGGTGGGAACGGGATGGCCATAGGTCCCGGTATTGCCGGCGTCGAGTATCTCCATGGCCTTGATGTTGGCATTGCCGCACTCCATCGCCAGCTCGACCCAGGCCCCAAGATCTTTGTCCAAAGTCAGGGTGGCAGCCAGCCCCTTGTGGATGAACGCGTAGACCTCGTCTGCCTCCTGGCCCAGAATGCGCGCGTGGTCAGCATAAGCGGCAACACCCTTGATACCGAAGATGACCGTTTGTTTCAGGGACATGATGTCCTTGTCCATCTCGGGGTCATTCTCAATGCCGAGCCCGGCACCCTGAGAGACCATTCCAGCCATATCCCCAGCCGGGACGAAATTAGCGGCTTCTCCCTCGATGGAAATTCCAGCCTTGGCCTTGAGCCCGTCCCGAAGGCTGACCGCTTCCTTGACCAATTCGACAAAGCGAGCCGGATCAAAGTTGACGTTGGTCAGGGTGGAGAAGACGGCGCGGGTGACGAACACGTCCACCCCATTGTCGACAACACCCTTGGCCCGAGCGAAATCGGCCACGGCGCTCAAGCCTTTGGTGAGATACATGAGCAGGTCCTGAAGAGCGGCAACCTGACTGTCTTTGCCGCAAACACCAATCTTGGTGCAGCCGCCTTTGGCGGATTGTTCGCACTGATAGCAAAACATGTGGGTACTCCTTGGTCTTTTGGGTGAAAGAAATGTCCTGACCGAGGAACTACCCAAGATCGGGACGGCCGAGTATGACCTGGGTCAAATGTCAGCACTTCTGCGTCTGATCACGTTCGTTCAACTCGACATTCACCGAATGTCCTCCCCAAAAAGCATTTTCATCCCCTTCAAGGCGCTATCGGGCTGGTTGCCAATTCCATTTTTTCAAGGCATAAGACCAACAATTGGTGCAACATGTATAAAAAAATCATTCTCTTCCTTCTCTTGATCCTCAGTCTCTCTGCGTTCCAGATATGGACAGACAAGGACAGAATAGCCGACGTGCAAGCTATCACCGGGCAGGCCGTCGCTATCGCCGATGGAGAAAAGAGGATTCTGACCCGCGACAGCAAGCTCTATGTCAAAGAAGTACTCGCCGTGGGAGAAAAAAGTTTTCTCCAGGTCATCTTCAGAGACGGAACGGTCCTCTCCATGGAAGAAAACACCGAGGTGGAACTGCGCCAGTTCGCCTTCGACGCCTGGGACGATGAAAACAACCTCGTCGATTTCAATATGATTGCCGGCGGCATGCGTTTTCTCACGGGCAAGGTGACCAAAAACAACCCGGAAGCCTTCAGTTTTGAAACCCCGCTGGGCACCATCGGCATACGTGGCACCGAAGGCACGACGGACACGGAACTCGCCAATGATGAGCAATATTCCCAAAGCCTGAACATGAGCATCAACGCTTCGACAACGACCTGGAGCCACGCTGTTGCACCGGAGGTAACCCGTCAGACCACCCAGCACGTGGATGGGGATGTTAATCGGGTCATGACCTTCTCTGACCTTTTTGGAAAAACCGTGAGCATGGCCCGAGGCGAAGAGGTGGTTATAAGCAGTACAACCGGTACCAACGACCCCCGTCTGATCACGCCCATCGGGCGCGAAGACACCAAGCCTACCCGATTCAAGGCCTTTGTCTCCATCCCCAAGGATGTGCGCGCCCACTTCCCCGGCTTTGCTGGCGGGGGACGATACACTCCGGGAACTGGCGGCGGCGATGGCGCACTGACCCCGTCCTCGAGCAACTCGAGCAGCAGCGGGGGCGGGGGGAGTGTCGGTTCACCCACCAACGGACCCTGACCGTGACCCGAAATTCCTGACCGTAGATCGCGGGTCGGTCACCCCACCGTCAGCGCCTCCAAAACCTGTCGAAAACCACAGACCACGACAATCGCACCATTCACAATTGAGTCTTTCTCAACTGCTTGCTACCTTTGAACTCGAATAGCCATGGAACACGGAGGAGATTTTCTATGCGTAAACAAGCCATCACATTATTTTTTTTCGTTTTCTGCGTTTCAGCATTCCAGATCTGGACCGACACGGACAGGATAGGCGACGTGCAAGCCATCACCGGGCAAGCCGTGGCCATCGCCGATGGCGAAAAGAGGGTTCTGACCCGAGACAGCAAACTCTACGTCAAAGATGTCCTCGCGGTGGGAGAAAAAGGTTTTCTCCAGGTTATATTCAAGGATGGCACCGTCCTCTCTTTGGATGAAAACTCCGAGGTGGAACTCCGCCAGTTCGTCTTCGACATGCAGGAATCTGAAAACAATGTCGTGGACTTAAACATGATCGCCGGTGGCATGCGCTTTCTCACGGGCAAAGTGACGAAGAAAAACCCGGAAGCATTCAAGTTTGAAACCCCACTGGGAACCATCGGCATCCGCGGAACCGAGGGCACGACAACGACCGAGCTCTCAAACAGTGAGGAATACTCGCAAAGTCTGAACAGCAACATCAACGGTCCTGGATCTGCCTGGGGACACCAAGTCAAACCTGACGTCACCAGCCAAAACACGCAGCATGTGAACGGTACCTCAAAAAGGGCCATGACCTTCACGGACCGGTTCGGCAAGACCGTAAGCATGGACCGAGGCGAATCCGTCGACGTTAGCAAGGCAACCGGAACCAGCGATCCCCAGCCCATTGGCACGCCGTCCAGGCAGCTCGCCAAACCGACTACATTCAAAACCAATGTGAATGTGCCCAAGGATGTCCGGAGAAACTTCTCCGGCTTCGAGCGAGGAGGCGATGCTCCCCAAGGAGTGACCGGCGGCAGTGGAAATGCCCTTGAGCCGGCTGCGCCAAGCTCCAGCGACCACTCGGGACAAGACTAGCCACCCAGGCCGCCCACCGAGCGGCCTTTTTCTTTGCGCAGAAAGCCGAACACATGGACAGAAAGCCCTCACTATGCTTTAGTGATTGGAAGACCACATCCGTAAGGGGAGAAATCTCATGACACGAATTGCCACGATCATCCTGTTGCTGCTTCTCGTTGCCGCAGCGACCGCGTCTGCCACCCCGACCCAGGAATACATGCGCGTCATGGCCCTGATCAACTGGACCGAAGTTATCCCTGAGGCACGCTTCACGGAAGAAAATATGCCCAAGAGTTTCAATGCACGTGTCCGCAAGGCCAGCAAGCTCGTCTCCCTCGGCCTGGCCGCACACATAGGAGACATGGTCCATATCGAACAACAAGGCCCGTACATTTGGAAAATTTCAAATGATAACGGCTCAATAAATGTTAATACGTATGACATCCCGGCCGCAGCCTACCCCAAGTTCCAATAGGAGCTAGATGTGTTTGACGTAAGCAAACGCTACCTCAGGCCGCATCCCAACACTTCTGGGCACACCGAGTCGACATGGCAGACAAACAAGAGAAAAGCGACCTGCGCCAGCGCCTCATCGGCTTGGGCGAACGGTCCATCAAAAAGAGCTACTACCCGGAGCTCCAAAAACGCCTGACGGAACTGGAACGATTTCGAGACGTGCTCGACCGTGCCTCCGACGCCATCTTCCTGGCTGAAGCGGCCACAGGTCACATCGCGGATTCCAACCAGACTGCAACCACTCTTTCCGGCTACTCCAGCCTCGAACTGAACAGGCGCTCCCTGTTCAGTCTTTTCGAACAGGGGCTGACCGTGCTCCCACGGATCACGGAACCGATAATCACCCAGCTCAAACACCGGGACGGCAGGCTCATCCCAGTGGAAGCCAACCTCTGGTTCCGTTCCTTCTCACACTCAGACTACATGGTCTGCATGGTCCGCGACGTTTCCTCCCGGCTCAAGGCCCAAGCGGAACGTGAGGCGCTCATCGCGGAACTGGAGCGGAAAAATATTGAGTTGGAGCAATTCCTCTACACGGCCTCTCATGACCTGAAAACGCCGCTGACAACGGTCAAGGGATTCACGGGCCTCCTCGCGGAAGACATTGCAAGCGGAGACGTGGATGCTGTGCGCAAGGACCTCCAGCGCATCAACGAAGGCGCGGACCAGATGCTTGCCCTGTTAAACGACTTGCTGAACCTCTCCCGCATCGGGCGCATCAAGCTCCAGGAGGAACCAGTAAGCCTTGCCGAACTGGCGACAGAAGCCAAGAACAAGACAATCGACGAATTTGGACCTGAAACCGTCCACATTGACGTCGGACCAGGTCTGCCCAAAGTTTACGGCAACAGGACTCGATTGCTGGAGGCCTTCAACCTCCTGCTCGACAATGCCGTCAAGTTCTCCATTGGAGCAGCCTTCATCTCCATTTCCGCCAGCTGCAATGAACACAATGAACTCGTCATCTGCATTGCTGATCAAGGCATCGGCGTTGAACCCCGACACCAAGAGAATATCTTCGGTTTATTCAATCAGTTGGACCCCTCAATGGATGGCACCGGAGTAGGGCTGACCATCGTCAGACAGGTAGTGGAACTCCACGGTGGCCGAATCTGGGTAGAATCCAAAGGCAAGGGTACAGGGGCATCTTTCTGCTTCACGCTGCCCGGGCTCAAGACCAACCGGCCCCGAGCTTGAAGACCTAGTCCAACCAGGCGCACAGCCGACACCAAGGGAGTCTCATCATGGTGCAAGCCCAACTTACGGAACTCAGAAAATTTGTCGCCCCGGAGTTTGTCTTTGGCCCAGAAAGCGCCAGCCTCGCAGGACAATACGCTGACAACCTGGGGATGACCCGAGTCTTGCTCGTGAGCGACCCTGGTGTCCAGGCCTGCGGCTGGACCGATCTGGTTATAAAAGCGTTGCAACAAAAGCACCTTGCAATCACGACTTTCACCAAGGTCAGTCCCAACCCCCGAGATTATGAAGTCATGGCCGGGGCCGCCCTTTACCGCGCCGAACAGTGTGACGGCATCGTGGCCGTTGGAGGCGGCAGCCCCATGGACTGCGCCAAGGGCATCGGGTTCGTGGTCAGCAACAACCAGGACATCCTTGAATTCAAGGGGGTGGACATGGTGGAACGCCCCAGTCCACCGCTCATCTGCATCCCCACCACCGCGGGAAGCTCAGCCGATGTCTCCCAGTTCGCCATTATCACCGACACTGCGCGCAAGGTGAAAATCGCCATCGTGTCTAAGACCGGCGTCCCGGACGCAGCCCTGGTGGACCCCAGCCTCACCGTGTCCATGAGTCGTGAGTTGACCACCCATACGGGCCTCGATGCCCTCACCCATGCCGTGGAGGCCTACGTGTCCAACGCCAATGGGCCGGTAACGGACATTTTTGCGCTCAACGCTATCAACCTCATTGCCCGGCACCTGCCCAAGGCCATCGCCGAGCCGAACAACCTGGAGGCCCGTTCCCAGCAGATGCTGGGGTCCATGTATGCAGGACTCGCCTTCTCCAACGCCATTCTCGGAGCCGTTCATGCCATGGCCCACAGCCTTGGCGGTCTGCTCGACCTGCCACACGGCCAATGCAACGCCATCCTCCTTGAACACGTGATCGACTACAATTTCTCAGCAGCCCCAGAACGCTATGCGACCATTGGAATGGCAATGGGTGCAGACATCGACCCGGCCATGCCCCTGGACGAACAGCACAAGCATACCCTGAATGCCTTCCAGGCCTTTAAAAAAGCGGTCGGAATGACCTCCACTCTTGCCGAACTGGGTGTCCGACCCGAAGATATCGAATCCCTGGCCAGAAATGCCATGAACGACCCCTGCATGGCCACCAACCCACAGGACCCACAACCCGGCGACATTTCGGCCATTTTTGAACGAGCCCTCTAAGAACCGCTGACCTATTTTCGACGTGCCATCATTTTCTGGCATCATACATGGTTCCAAGGTAGGATTCGGAACCATCTATTTCTGAAGGTAGGAGTTACCATGAACGACACTGAACTGGTCTACGTAGCCAGACAACCCATTTTCACCAAAGATCGCAAAGTTTGGGGATATGAACTGCTCTTTCGGGGCTCTGGCGATGCCACGACTGCCATGGTCAACGACGACCAGATGGCGACGTCCCGGGTCATCGCAGACGGTGTCACGATGGCCCTGCCCGGCATTGAACAAGGACAACGCGCACTGATCAACTTTCCGGAAAGTCTTCTGTTGTCTGACGCAGCCTTTGCCCTGCCCGCTGAAACCTGTGTGGTCGAGGTACTGGAACACGTCTCCCCCACCCCGGAAGTACTCGCTTCCTTGTCCCGACTTCGCAAGGGCGGCTTTACCCTGGCAATGGATGACTACGCAGGTGAGGACGAACTCAAGCCGTTCCTGGAGCATGTGGACATCCTCAAGATGGACATCCTGGCGCTCGAGGCTGACCCCAAACGGATCCGAGCCGCCCTGGATGGCTTGCCGAACAAAAAACTCATTCTCCTTGCCGAGAAGGTCGAGGACCAGGCCACTTTTGAGCTCTGTTCCGAACTTGGTTTCCACCTCTTCCAAGGCTTCTTCTTTAGCCGACCGGAGATCATTCCCGGCAAAAAGGTCTCGGCCAACGAGGCCGCCAAACTCCAGCTGCTCAAGGAGTTGAGCCATCCCGATTTCGAACTGACCAAACTCGCCAAGATCATCAACACTGACCCCGCCCTCTCCTATCGTCTCTTCCGCTACATCAACTCTGCGGGGATGGGGATAAGTCGCAAGGTGGAATCCGTTTCCCATGCAACCACCCTCCTCGGCCAGCTGAAGGTTTCCCAGTGGCTGCGTGCGGTCATTCTCTCGGACCTGAACCCGGCCCCTACGGCTCAGGAAGTTTCCTTCCTCTCCCTGCACCGCGCAAAATTCCTCCAGACCATCAGTGAGGAACTGGACCTGGGTGGAAAGACTCCGGACATCCTCTTCACCCTAGGCCTTTTCTCCTTGCTCGATTCCCTCATGGGCATCGAGATGGATGTTATTCTAAAGGAACTGCCTTTGGATGAAGATGTCGCCGGCGCCCTCACGGGAGAGGAAAACGAGTTGCAAGGCCTCCTCAGACTCGTGGAGGCTTATGAGAAAGGTGATTTCAAAGGCATGACCGAATTCGCGCAACAACATGGCCTGCTCCAGGAAGCCCTGGACACCATGTACACGGATGGCATGCGTTGGGTCCTCTCGGTGCTTGCCAAGGACGGAGACTAGACTTGCGTCTATCTCCCGGAGACGGTACACACCCCAGGAATCCGCCACTTCTTGCATCGAGACAATCATGAGCGAACACGATCCCAGCTACGTCGCCAACGTCAACGAACTACTCTACGACCTCGCTCTGAAAGCCTGTCGGAAACAGGTCCTCATCTTTACTGGCGAATTGAAAAAAAAGATGCGCTCACTCGGCGTTTCCAAGGCCAAAACCACTGAGATCATCTCCGAAGCCTTTGTGGGATACAAGACCATGGACACATTCAAACATGAATGTTCCAAGGTCATGTATGACGTCCTGGAGGCCTACCTGCGACCCAACCAGCGTCAGAAGGACATTCTGGGTCGACTTCTCGTGGAATACGGCATCGTCAAAGCCTACCGGAAGCAGGTGCTGTATTGCGATCACAGCAAACAAGACGAGGCGGGCCGAGAAAAATTCATGAAAGGGGTTATTGTCCGCCCTTTGATGCGCTATTTCCTGATCACGGTTCGAGGAACCTTGGACCAGATTGACGAATTTCAGGCAAAACCGGTGCTCTTCGGACTGGAAAACCAGGCCATGGTTGAGCGCAACCAGGACATTGAATCCATCGTCAAAGAATTCACGGTCAACTACAAGTACAACAAGACATCCACAGACTGGCACATGGTCTATGAGGATATCCGTTGCAAGCAGATCGCCTTTGAAACCCTGCACGACATCTTGGATTCAGTTCAATCCATGGGACCGGATCGATATCTGAAAATCATCAACAATATTCAAAGCAACAACAAAACTCCCCAGGAACGCACCCGCATGAAGCGTCTGTTCGAGCTCAACGACATCAAACAGCTCGTCGGAGCCCTCACACGGGGCTATAAGGTTCTGGAAACAGAACTCGGACCCCTCAAGCGCTAACCCTTCCCTTTTTTTCACGCAACAAGACGGGCCGTGTCCCTGAAACACGACCCGCCTTCCCTATGGAGCAGCTTCAAACGCTAGATGCTGTTCTTATGCTCTCCGGTATTAGCCGCCGATGAGCTGCAGCGCCATCCTGGGCAGAGAGTTGGCCTGGCTGAGCATGGCCACCGCCGCCTGTGTCAGGATCTGCGTGCGGACGAACTGGGTCATCTCCGTGGCCACGTCCACATCCGAGATGCGCGATTCCGCTGCCGAGAGACTCTCGGCCATGATCTCGATGGTGGTGATCGTGTTCTCAAGCCGGTTCTGGGTACCGCCCAGATTTGCCCGGATAGTGTCCTTGGAGATGATTGCATTCTTCAGCTTGGCCAGCGACTGCTGGGCCAACTGCTGCGTGGAAATGGAGTTCCCCGCCGCGCCACCGACACCAAAGGCCGATGCCGTGCAAGTGCTGATCTGAATGTAGTAGTAGTCTTCTGCCGAGTCGTTGCCGGTTCCAAAGTGGACCTTGAGACGACCTGTGGATGTCAACGAGGACCCGTTATGGGTAAATGAGGACAGATTGCCGTTCAGCAGATAGATGCCGTTGAAGTCGGTCGAATTGGCGATTCGGGTTATTTCCGAGGCCATGGCCTGGTATTCGGAATCGATTACCAGCCTCTGGTCCGAGGTATAGGTACCCG
>JAHJKV010000169.1 GCA_018822065.1 Pseudomonadota bacterium | reverse complement strand
GCGTTTCGTTCACACTCGTTAAGCTGGCCGTTCAGGTCCGCGATGTTTCCCTCGGTGACGCTGATGTTCGCCATGATGTCCGCCAGGGCCTGTTGGGCATGGTCCACATCGCCCTGGGTCACGGCCAGTGAGGTGCCGGGTAAAATGAGCAGAAACAGACAGAGGAGCAAAGGGACGAGCAGGCGCATGGTGACTCCTTGCAGCGACCGGCGCAAGACCGGGCAGATGGGTGATGTTCCTTCGTCTCTGCGCCTGGTCGGGTGTCATGTCAAGGATGGAGGGATGAAGGTTTTGGTTTGGCGTCCGTTAGGGTATGTCAGAACCAGCTATGATACTTGTATTAATCCTGTTTGCGTTCCCGCGAGGCCAGGAAGATGCCGCCGATGATCAGCAGGCCGCTGGCGGCGTGGACCCAGGTGACGGGTTCGTCCAGGAGGAGGGTGGCTTCCACGGCGCAGAACAGGGGCAGGGTGTAGTAGATGAAGCCTGCCCTGGCCGGGCCGATGCGCTCCAGGGCCATGTTCCAGAGCCAGTAGGAGGCCAGGGAGGCCCCCAGGCCGATGTAAAGAATGGAACCGAGGAGACGTGGGCTCATCTGCGTGGGGAGCCCCAGGAGTTGTTCGGTGATCATCCAGGGGGCGAGCATGACGAGGCCAAGGCCGAAACTCGCGCCGAGCAGCGTGGTGCGCCCCAACTCCGGCGGCTTCTTGCGTACCAGGATGGAATAGGCCGCAAAGAGCAGGGCGGCCAGGAGCATCCAGAGGTCCCCGGAGTTGAAGGAGAGGGCAAGCAGCACGTCCAGGTTCGCGCCCGTGAGCAGCAGCACGACGCCGAAAACGGCGCAGAGCAGCCCGGCCACCCTGGGCGGGGTGAGAGGGTCGGCCAGGAAGAGGCGCGCCAGGAGCAGCATAAAGGCCGGGATGAAGGTGGAGATGAGGGCCAGATTGACCGAGGCCGTGTGATGCCCGGCCACGTAGATGAGGGTATTGAACAGGGTCACGCCCAAGAGCGAGGTGACCAGAAGGTAGCCGAGATGACTACGGACCAGTCGCCGTTCACGCCAGAGGGGCCTGGCGGCGAGAGGGGCCAGGGCCAAGCAGGCCACGGACCAGCGGCAAAAGGCCAGGGTGGCTGGAGGCACGGCCTCGGCCATGCCCCGGGCAACGATAAAATTCCCGGACCAGATGAGCGTGGCTGCCAGGGCGGCTAGGGAGCCGGTCAGTTCAATTGAGGACGTTTCGGAGCGGGACGAGCCCGGCTGTCTGGACACGGATTATTTCTTGCCGCCCCTGGAACCGGAGTATTTTTTCACGTCCACGTTGTACTTCTTCACCTTGTAGTTGACGATACGATAGGACACGCGCAGGTCGCGGGCGGCCTGGAGCATGTTGCCGCGTGTCTTCTTCAGGGCGTCGATCAAGAGCTCCATCTCGAAGTTGGCCACGGCCTCTCCAAATGAGAGGTTGATGCCCGTGGAGGACGACTCCGCAGTCTGCAAGGTCGGCGGCAGGTGGTAGGTGCGGATGACCTCCTCCTCGCAGATCAGCACGGCTCTCTCCACGCAGTTGCGTAACTCGCGGACGTTTCCAGGCCAGTGGTACATGGTGAGCAATTCGATGGCAGGGGTGGAAATGCGTTTGATGGATTTGCCATACTCGGTGGCGAAATCGTTCAGAAAATGTTCGGCCAGGGGCAGGATGTCTTCGCGGCGCTCCCGAAGGGGCGGGATGAAAATGGGGAAGACGTTGATGCGGTAGTAAAGGTCCTCGCGGAACTTGCCGGTCTGGAGCAGTTCCTCCAGGGGCTGGTGGGTGGCCGTGATGAGCCGTACGTCGACGATGATCGGCTGTTCACCGCCCACCCGGGTGATTTCCTTTTCCTGGATGGCCCGAAGCACCTTGGCCTGGGCATCCAGGGAGAGCTCGCCGATCTCGTCAAGAAACAGGGTGCCATTGTTGGCCACCTCAAAGAGGCCTCGCTTGTTCTGGTAGGCCCCGGTGAAGGCGCCTTTCTGGTAGCCGAAGAGTTCGGATTCCACCAACTCCGAGGGCAGGGCCGCGCAGTTGAGCTTGATGAGCGCCTTGTCGGCCCGGGGGCTGGAGGCGTGGATGGCCTCGGCCAGCAGCTCCTTGCCAGTGCCGGATTCGCCGCGGAGAAGAGCCGTGGCCCGCGAAGGAGCCACCTGCCTCGCTTGACGCAGGACCATGCGCATGGGCTTGCTGGCTGCCACAAAATCCTTGGGCGGCGGCGAATCGGAGCCGCCGGGCAGGGATTGGGCCAGCAGATGCTTTTGCAGGGCCATTTCCTCCTGCAGGCCAGCCACCTGCTGGGCGATGGTGGCGCTCATCACCTCCAGGAAGATGCGGTGTCCCTGGAGTTCATCCATGGGCAACAGCGGTAGGTCCACCGAGAGCACGCCGATCGTTTCGGTCGTGCCAGGGGAGTGGCTGGTCACCGGGATGCAGATGAAGGAAAGTTTTCGCAGTTCATCGTCCGAGCGGCCAAAGGCGAGGTTCAGGAAATCCGGATCCTCGGACATGCGCTGGACCACCACGGGCTTTCCAGTCTCAAACACCTGACCCACGACGCCGTGGCCGGGGCTGTAGGTCACCGGGTCGGCCTTGGAGGGCGAGTAGGAGAGGGACAATTTCAAGCTTTCCGTCTGGGGGTCCATGATCACCAGAAAGGCCCGGACATAGCCGATGTCCTGGGCCATGGTCTTCAAGAGCCGGTTCAGGCTTTCCTCAAGGGGAGCCTGGGGGACGAGCTCGTCAGTAATGCGCTTCAGGGTGAGCAGATACTGATGGTCAGGGACGCTCATGATGATATCCTAAGCTTTTGCCGCTTCCACGCCGAGTTCAAGGGCCTTGAGGTTGATGGCCGCGATCTTGGGCTTCATGTTGGCCGTGATCGCCTCGGCCACGGCGTCAGGACCGAAGGGCAGCACGCCCGAGGCTGCCACGGCACCGAGAAGGGCAATGTTGCCCGCCTGGGCGGCGCCGGCCTGCAGACCCAGGCTCTGGCAGGGGTACCAGCCGGTGATCCCGGCCACTTCGGCCACACGGCCCTCGACGTCCACCAGTCCGGGACAGGTGGCCTGACCTGTGGAGACGGAGAGGGGCGGCGTGGACTCCGTGGAGGAGAACACGGCCCCGCCGGGCTTGAGATAGATCAGCGCCCGCAGGGTTTCCAGGGGCTCGAAGCCCATGAGCACGTCCGCTTCGCCTGGACCGATCTTGGGGCTCTTGAGCCCGATAAGCAGGGTGGATTCGACCACGCCGCCACGCTGGGCCATGCCGTGGATCTCGCCGGAGGTGACGGGCAGCCCCCGCAGCAGCGCGGCTTTGGCCAGCAGGGTGGTGGCGGTCAGGGTGCCCTGTCCGCCCACGCCGGTCATGAATATTCGCAAGGGAGTGACAGACATCTACTTGTCCCCCTTTTTCTTGGACTTGATGTTGTCTGACTGCTGTACGCAGAGCATGCAGCCCGCGCAGAGCAGTTCGTTCACGGCCAGGCGGCAGTCGTCATCCTGGTAGAAGGCCGGGCAGGCCACGCGTTCCATGACGCCCTCGCTCATGTCGTATTCCGGGGTGACGTAGGCCGTGACCTGGGGTTTCTTGCCATAGGCGCGCCGGGCAAACAGGGGGCAGGGCTCCTCGGCGATGAGCACGCGCACGCCGCTCTTGGCCTTGAGTTCCTCCACGGCGGCGGTGAATTTCTTCTGGTTCAGGGGATTGACCTTGCGGATTTCGGTCACGCCCAGGCCCCGGACCACATCCTCGATGATCACCCGGGACTCGTTATCACCCATGATGGATTTTTCCACGCCGGGATGGGGCTGGTGGCCGGTCATGGCCGTGGTCTTGTTGTCCAGGATCACCACCAGGATGTCGTGCTGGTTGTAAACCGCGTTGGCAAGTCCGGTCATGCCGGAGTGGAAGAAGGTGGAGTCGCCCAGGAAGGCGACCACGGTCTGGCCGGTGGCCTTGGAGAGGCCTGACCCGGCAGAGATGCTCGAACCCATGCATACCAGCAGGTCGGCGGACTTGAGCGGAGGAAGAATGCCCAAGGTGTAGCAGCCGATGTCGGACGAATAGATGGCCTCGTCGCCAAAGACCTTGCGGGTGGTCAGGTAGGAGGCGCGGTGGGGACAGCCCGCACAGAGGTTCGGCGGTCGCATGGGCAGCCCTTCCTCGGGCGGGTTCACCGGGCGGACCGCCGGGGCCTCGCCAAGCACGGAGCGCAAGGCGTCCTCGACCATGCCCACGGTGAATTCGCCATATCTGGGCAGGGTGTTCTTACCGAAGATTTCAATGTCCAGCCCGGTGGTCTGGACCAGGACCCGGAGGTCGTTTTCCAGCAGGGGTTCCAACTCCTCGACCACCAGCACCTTGGTCAGTCCCTTCATAAAGGAAAGGACCAGCTGTTCGGGTAGGGGGTAGGTGAAGCCAAGTTCAAGCACCTTCACCTTGTCGCCGAGACCGGAGAGGGTCAAGGCGTCGGAGAGATAGGCCCGGGAGATGCCGGAGGCGACCACGCCCACCGTGCCGGAGCCGGTGACGGTGTTGTATTCGCTGGTCTCGGCCAGTTCCATGGCCCGTTGCATCCGTTCCAGCAGGCGCAGGTGCATGGGCCGAGCAAAGGCGGGGATGGGCACGTATTTGGAAGGGTCTTTCTGGAAACCAGCAGGGGCCGGGGCTTTTTCGGCGTCGGCCAGGGTCACGGGGCCGCGCAGGTGGTTCACCCGCGTGGTGGTCCGCAGCAGCACCGGGCCGTCCAGTTCGTCAGAGAGGGCCATGGCCGTGCGGGTCATGTCCTTGCATTCCTGGGCCGAGGCGGGCTCGAACACGGGCAGACCGCCCAGGCGCGCGAAGTAGCGGTTGTCCTGCTCGTTTTGGGAGGAGTGGCAGCCGGGGTCGTCAGCGGAGAGCAGTACGAGCGCACCGGGCACGCCGGTATAGGAAAGGGTCATCAGCGGGTCAGCAGCGACGTTCACGCCCACGTGCTTCATGGTGCACAGAGCCCGGGCACCGCCCAGGGCCGCACCGGCGGAGGCTTCCAGGGCCACCTTCTCGTTGGTGGAATATTCAAAATAGTAGTCTGCCTCCGGCGAGAGCCGGAAGAAGGTGTCCGGCACCTCCGAAGAGGGGGTGCCGGGATAGCAACTCACGAACTGGACTCCGGCTTCCACGGCACCGCGCACAATGGCTTCGTTGCCCAGGAGCAGGTGGGTTTCACCCGCCTTGCCGGCGATCAACGGATTGGACATGGTTTTCTCCCTCAGGTTATTCGGCGCCTAGGGCCTGAATGCGATAGCTCAGCAGGGGGGCGTCCACAGCGTTGCCACTGTCGAGCAAAGTTTGCAGGGCCTTGGCAGCAGCAGCCTTGTCGCCAGCGGCTTCGGCACAGGCGGCAAGGAGCCGGTTGGTCGGGGCAAGCATGGCCTCGGGGGCGGCAGCGGTGACATCCTTGGCCTTGGCGTAGGCTTCATCCGTCTTGCCTGCCAGCAGCAGACACCGGGCCAGGCCCATGCCCGTGATTGTCTTCATCTCTTCGCCGCCCTGGGCCTCCAGTTCGATCCAGACCTCGGCGGCTTCTTCAAACTTGTCCATGGCCATCAGCGATCCGGCCAGTTCGAACAGGACGCCGCCTTTGAGCTGTGCCGGTGCATCGTCGGCAAAGGCCTTCAGGGCCTCGATTCGTTCCGGGCCTTGGATGGAGAGCACCTGAGCGAATTCTTCGGAGGCCTTGTTCTCGGAATAATTGCCCCAGGCCTCGATGCCCGCATAGCCGGCGGCGATGGCGATGAGCAGGCCAGCGCCGAGGAAAATAGCCTTGGAATATTTGACCAGAAAGTCGAACAGAGGAGTGGCTTCTTTGTTGATGGCCTCTTGTAGGCCGTCAACCTGGAGCGCGTCTTTCTTGGGTTCTGGCGTGGTATTATTCTGTTCGGACATGGTGGTTTTCATAGCCTCCGGATACATATGTGAATGGGAGATGCATCTTTAAGCAAAATTGTAAAAAAGGTCAAAGCCTGTTTGGACGAAAATGCAAATTTTGGCTGAATATTATTCGGCATGAGGGTGTCAGAAAATTTGATTTACAAAATAAGGAAATATGATGGGCGCGATGTTGACTTTTATTCGCCTGAATTGGTAGCCAATGCGTACAGAGCAAGGATCGACAATGCTTACAACCGACGGGGGACATCCGTGAGCACCAAGGACATTCGAGAACAGGTCGTGACCATCGCCCAGGACGCAAAAACGGCCGCCCGGCTCATGGCAGCGGCGGATGGCCGCGCCAAGACTGCAGCCCTGAACATCCTGGCCGATTTGCTGGAGGCCAACCGGCCCTTCATCGAGATCGAGAACCGCAAGGACCTCGATGCCGCAGAGAAGAACGGCCTGGATAAAGCCAAGACCCAGCGCCTGACCATCACCGACAAGGTGCTTGGGGCCATGATTTCCGGCTGCCGTGAGGTGGCGGCCATGTCCGACCCCGTGGGCGAGATCGACTCCATGTGGAAACGGCCAAACTCCATGATGGTGGGCAAGATGCGCGTGCCCCTGGGCGTCATCGCCATGATCTACGAGTCGCGTCCCAATGCCACCATCGAGGCGGGCATCCTCTGCCTCAAGGCCGGAAACGCCGTCATCCTGCGGGGCGGCAGCGAGGCCATTTACTCCAACCTGGCCCTCTCCTCCCTGATGCACAAGGCCCTGGAAAAGGCCGGACTGCCAGCCACAGCCGTCCAGGTCATCCCGACCACGGACCGCAAGGCCGTGACCGAGATGCTCAAGCTTTCGGAGTACATCGACGTGGTCATCCCCCGCGGCGGCGAGGGGCTCATCCGCGCCGTGGTCGAGCAGGCCTCCATGCCCGTGCTCAAGCATTACAAGGGCGTGTGCCATATCTTTGCGGATACGGAGTGCGATGTGGACGTCGCCGTGGAGATCATCCACAACTCCAAGACCCAGTACCCCAGCGGCTGCAATGCCCTGGAATGTCTGCTGGTGCACCAGGCCGTGGCGGAAACGCTCCTGCCCAAGGTGGCGGACCGTCTCGGTGCGAACCGGGTGGTCTTCCGGGCCTGCCCGCGCTCCCTGCCGCTCATGGGCAAATATTGCGAGCCCGCCTCGGACGAGGATTGGGGCCGCGAGTATCTCGATCTGGTCCTGGCGGTCAAGGTTGTCTCCGGCATGGACGAGGCCCTGGACCACATCGCCGCCTACGGCTCCAACCACACCGAGGCCATCTTGACCACCTCCTATGCCAATGCCCAGCGTTTCATCCGCGAGGTCGACGCCTCCCTGGTGGTGGCCAACGCGAGCACCCGGTTCAACGACGGTGGCCAACTCGGCCTGGGCGCGGAGATCGGCATCTCCACCTCCAAGCTCCACGCCTACGGCCCCATGGGCGTCAAGGAGCTGACTACCACCAAATTCGTGCTCATGGGTCAAGGCCAGGTGCGCGAGTAGCGG
>JAHJKV010000168.1 GCA_018822065.1 Pseudomonadota bacterium | reverse complement strand
TCTTTCTCAGGAATACATGCTTCGATCTCGTCAATAGGAAGTAGATTGGAAGAAGAAGGTTCCATCCCGTATATGTGAAAGACTTCATCGGAGCCCCATATCGCTCCCGTCTGCAGGTCGAATCCCCAACTACCGGCTTTTGCCAAACGTTGAGCCTCGAGAAGACGTAACTCGCTTTTTCGGAGGAGTTTTTCCGCCCGTTCCAATCGTTCATTGTGCTCGGTCAGTTCAGCATTGCGCCGGAGCAAGACTCTTTTGCGGATGCCCATGACAACAAAAGCCAGGCCAACGATTCCCAGCGCCACGGGCACTGCGGCAAGCAGATAAATCCTGTTTTTCTGAATTGGATCGTCAATTGCCAACCACTTTTCGTAAATTCGGTCGTATTCTCCATTGGTCTTGATAATCAGCAAGCCCTGGTTCAACGTTTCCCGCAGGTTGTCCGCGCCCTTGCGGACGCCGAAGGAAAAGACACGCTTGTAGTCAGGGATGGGCGTCCCCGCTTCCAGGCCCCGAATGTTCTTATCCTTAATTTCCAGCGAGCATATCAAGAGCGGTCCAAGAAAAGCGTCGTGCTTGCCGGATTCAACCAGACGCAGTCCTTCAGGGATCGAATCGACAAGCACGAGATTGCCTTGGAAGTCTCTTTCCAAAAGCTCGTGATGGGACGCATCTGAACGCATAGTCACGATAGATTTGCTTTTGGAGGAGGCAAGGTCCGGGATAGGTGGATCACCCTGCCGAACGAAAAAGGCATCCGAGGTTTCGGTGTGGGGAAGGCTGAAATCAACCAGAGTCAAGCGGCTGGGATTTTTTGCGACAATCGGCAGCAGGTCTAGTTGGCCAGACACCAACGCGTTCCACTCGCGGTCCCAGGTCCCCGTCGAAATATCGATGGACAATCCCATTGTGTTGGCGACAGCCTTAATGAGGTCAACCGAAAACCCCGCTGCTTGTCCCTGTTCATCGACAAAAGCATAGGGTGGAAAATTCACTTCGCTCCCAACGTGGATCACCGGTTGATCGTTGGCTGTGGCGCATTCGCAAAGGGTCGAAAACCCAATCAAAACAATCATCGCCAGAGCAAAGAGGTAAGCCTTGAGTCGGAAGTGGAAAAGAGTGTTCATGGTCATCCTGTCCTTGGTCGGCGGATGTGTTCTTGAGCGCAAATCACCATGGCAAAAAGAAAAGGGAACTAACATATAACTAGTCGACCCTGAAAAACCCGTTTCCGCCCTTACCCAGTGCTGGTCAGCAGCCTTTGCCTTGAGTGCCCGGCGAAGAGCAGAAGTACCAAGAGCGCAAAAAGTCCTCCCAACTTCCGCATCCATTTCCTGAAATTGAAGGCCGCAGCTGCCATGAACAGATTGATGGCGTCGCCAACCGCACCTTTGAGATAGCTCCGAGCCATGCGATGGTCGTGCTTGAGGTGGCCGATGACGGGCTCAATGGCCGCTCGGCGACGGAAGCGCTGTCGGGCTTTGAGGCGTTGATACCGGGTGTCCTTTTTCTTCGGACAGCCTGGAATCAGGATTTGTGTGTCGCCGACCTGCTTCAGCCCCCTGTAGCCACGGTCGCAGATCGCCACCGACGGGCACGCTTTCGTGATCGTCCAGCATTGTTCAAGGACATCCGGCAAAGTGTGTCCGTCGTAAACGTTTTCATTGAAGCTCATCGCGCCGACAATGATGCCCGTGGTCTTGGTGACGGCGACGGACGCCTTGCGGCCGAACTCGTATTGCTTGTGCGCCTTGCCCTTGGAGATGCAGAGGATGTCTGGCTCGTGCAGGCTGTAGACCTTGTTTTTGTCGCTTCGTTTCTGATTCCTGACCCGCTCGAACAGATCCAGCCGCTCTCGATGGCTGGCCAGGGCTTCACTCGGTAGTTTGCGGTGAAGTTCCCGAATCAGTGCTCCGGCCATCGTGCTCAGCTTCTTCGCCTTTTTCGCCATCTTCATCCGTTTCATCCGTAGCTTGGGAAGCGTACGCCTGAAACTACGACGAAGTTGGACTCCCTCACGGTCTGCGATTATCCAGCAATTCTTGATGATCTTCTCCATCAACTTCAGATCGGTGGGAAATGTGATGTTCTTCTCTTGGACCGTAGTGTCCACAGTGATTTCGCGCTCCTTGGCGTCGTCGCCGTGCAATTCAACAGAGGTCTCGAAGATCAGCCGTGCTCCGTCCTCGCCGATGCGCTTGCGGAAATACACCAGGTCCGTCGGGTCGCAAGGCAGACTCCATTGAAACTCCGTCATCCCGCAGAATGCTTGGTAATACGGATTTTGCGTCCACACCTCCACGACCCTCTCGTCGCTCAGATTATCCAGTTGCTTGAGCAGCATCAGACCGACCATCAAACGGGTCGGCTTGGCCGGGCGACCCTGGTCACTGTAAAGCGTGGAGAACTCCGCCTCGAAACGCTCCCAGGGAATCCTGGTCGCCAACTGAAGAAGCGGATGCTTCGGATTGAGCTGGTTCAGGAGGTCTGGATAGAGGAAGGTTCCTTGCGGCTGTTTTTTGGGTTTTGCCTTCATGATTCTCCCACCAAATGCTGTGTCGTTTCGACCGGGTTTCTGCGAAATTACTGCATTTCCTGGTCGAAAATACTACATTGAAAACGAATTATTGTTAAGCAAAATCAGTGGAATGAGAAAATTTCAGGGCCGACTATTTACCCGCCCCGACAGTTGGAGCAATACAAATACTGATTATTACCTCGCCCCGCCTCCATATGCCTTTTTACGGCTTAAGCCGCTGATAATTAACCCAAAAAAGAGTAAACTCCAGCTAGTTGAACTTCTTAGGGAACACAAGGTGTCAACATTCCTGGGTGATCGGTGGGGAGGCGGTAGCTACGAACGTAACAAATATGGCGCACTCGCATTTCAGACCTCTGGCAAGGATGACATTGTAGACGAGGTCTTCCAACTTTTCGAAAACAATCTTGCTATGAGATGTCTCGGTGGGTTGTTAGCGAAATGTTAGCAGGAAAAGAAAAAGGACCTACAGATTTCTCTGTAAGCCCTTGATTTCTCTGGTAGCGGGGACAGGATTTGAACCTGCGACCTTCGGGTTATGAGCCCGGTCCACCACGCTGTTTCCCCGCCAACCGATCAGCCAGCCTGGCCGTCCGGAGATGGCTGTACCGCTTGAGCATCTGCATGTTTTTGTGGCCCGAGATCTGCGCGATCTCCATCGAGTCAAGGTCGGTGTTTTCGAAGAACCGGCTGATGGCCTCGTGGCGGAGGTCATGGAAGGTCAGGTTTGCGATCTCGGCCTTCCTGGCGGCTTTCTTCATGGCCACGGTGATCATTTCCGCTGTCATACCAAAAACACGTCCTGATATCTGCCTCGGCAGATCCGCGAGGATGTTCTTGGCGGTAGGAGATAGCGGGATCGTCCTTTCGTCTGAATTTTTGGTTTGTGCCAGGTAGATGGAAGAGCAGGGCAGATCTACATCCTGCCAATACAACTCGGCGATCTCGGATCGGCGCATGGCCGTCTCCAGTGCGAACCTGATGACCGGCTGCAGTCTGGGGTCTGCCGCTTCGAGCAGCGTATGCTCCTCATCGCCCTCCAGGCGCCTTGTGCGACCTTTTTCGACCTTAGGTTTGTGCACGAGTTTGATCGGGTTGGTGAGCGATTCCAT
>JAHJKV010000167.1 GCA_018822065.1 Pseudomonadota bacterium | reverse complement strand
TCTAGGTACCGGAGCGCATGATCCGGTCCGTCTCCACCACCCGTCTGGCCACGGCAAATAGCAGGGCCCAGGCCAGTTCGGCAGTGGCCTGGGTGAGCACGTCAGGTGTGTTGGAGACCGGCACCTTGCGCCTTGAGGCCTCGGCCACGTCGATGTTGTCAAAGCCCACGGCGTAGTTGGCGTATCCCTTGAGCTTAGTGGCGGCATCAAAGAATTCGGCGTCGATGTTGTCGGTCAAAAGCCCGATGACCACGTCTGCGTCCGCCACCTTGGCCAGCAATTCAGCCCGCGAAGGAGCCGTGTCCAGAGGGTTCACCTCCACCTCGCATTTGGTGCGCAAAAGCGCCAAGCCGGCTTCGGGGATCATTCGCGTTACATAAGCTCTATAGTGCATGGCTCACTCCTCTGTTTTCGGGCCAATTCTCTTGCAGACCAGCGGGAACGCCCCAACAATACCGTTTTCGGACCACGTTGACTATTCCTCTGTCCGGATTTTTCCAGTCAGCCACGTTCCTGCGGTCACGTTCGGGCCTGTCGTGTGATGACCGCTTGTGCAGGCGGGGAATTTGGGCGAAGATCGGTGCATGTAGTGTCGGGATTTTCCCGGCAGGAGCGTAATTCGGAGGTCTTGCGGTGTTTCGAGTTGTTGGTCTTGGCGAAGTGTTGTGGGATGTGATGCCCCAGGGTCGCACCCTGGGCGGTGCGCCAGCCAATTTCACCTTTCAGGTGAACGAGCTGGGCGGCAGCGGCCTGCTGGTCTCACGCGTAGGCGATGATGACCTAGGGCGCGAGGCCCTGGCTCTCCTGGCCGCGCGGGGTGTGGACACCACCCATGTGGCCGTGGACCCGCGCCACCCCACCGGAACGGTCCTGGCCGAGCTGGACCCGGAGGGCAAGGCCACCTACCGCTTCCCGTCGGACGTGGCCTGGGATTTCATGGAAGCGAGTCCGGCCCTGGCTGCCCTGGCTTCCCAGGTAGACTGCGTCTGCTTCGGCTCCCTGGCCCAGCGCTCGGCCATCTCCTCGGCGGCGGTCCAAGCCTTTGTCCAGGCCACCCCGCCCGAAGCCCTGCGCATCTTCGACGTCAATCTGCGCGGAGACATGTATTCCCGGCAGGTCATCGAAGCCTCCCTCGGTCTGGCCACGGCGCTCAAGCTGAGCGACGAGGAATTGCCGGTCCTGGCCCGGATGTTCGGTCTGGAAGGGGAGGAGGGGACGGTCTTGCGTGCATTGCTGACAGCTCACGACTTGGACTTGGTGGCCTATACCTGCGGCGGGGCGGGCAGCCTGCTCCTGACCCGCGACCAGGAACACCGCCAGCCAGCCATGAAGGTCCAGGTGGTGGACACCATCGGGGCAGGGGACGCCTTCACCTCGGCCCTGGCCCTAGGCCTGCTGGCCGGGCACGACCTGACCGCGATCAACCACCACGCAAGCGCCGTGGCCGCCGCGGTCTGCTCCATGTCGGGCGGCATGCCGCCTTTGCCCGACGCCCTGCGTCTTTTCGCCTAAATCCAGTTTTTGTAGTCGCCCACCAGCAGATGGTTCGGAGCGGTGTCCTCGTCGATCTCAGGGAAACGCGCTTGGGGGTCGAAGAAGCGGTTGTCATCGTGATCGTCATTCACGGAGCTGACCTCGCCCACCAGGACCCGCCCGGAGTCGGGCTGGGCCGTGAAGGCATGGTACATGCCCCGCACCAGGGTGATGGATTCGCCGGGCGTGAGGATCACCTCGCCCCCCGGGGCCACCTCCCGCTCGAAACCGTCCACACTGACCCGGAGCGGTGCGGTGGAGAAACTGCCGTCCTCCTCGGACCCATGCAGGGTGATGGTCAGATTGCCGCCCCCCCGGTTGATGATATCCTCGACCTTGGTCCAGTGGTAGTGCATGGGGCAGACCTGCCCTTCGTTCACGATCATGATCTTTTCCGCATAGGGCTTGGCCGGTGCCCGCTCCAGACTGCCGTTACGGATGGTGAAGAGGATCAGTCCCTTCTTCCAGAAATCCCCGCCGCCGTAGTCGGTGAGGTCCCAGCCCAGTTGATGGTCGACCACCTCGCTCTCACCATGCCCCTTCCACTGCTCAGGCCCCCAGAAAGCCCAGGGCGGCAAGGCGAAATGCATCTGCCGGAAAAAGGATTTCGCGTCGTCGATGAGGCTGTTGATCTGGCTTCGTTTCATGCGTGGCTCCAAGGGTTTGATATCCCAAGTGTTGATTGTCGCGAAGTATGGAAATTGCTCAATCTGTGCAGATCTTGGCAGAGATTGCGGTGAATATTATATCCCGTTTTCAAGCAAACGGCAATTTATTGCCAACCCATTGACATGAAAGTGATGTTGTGGGAATCTTTCGGAAACGTTTGCGGTGTCGTTTGCGCTGGCCTTGACCAGCCCTTGTAATTGCAGAACTCCAACGCGGGTTTCCGGGCAGGTTCGTCATGTTGCAGGAGCATACACATCGCCGATTCAACCCGTTGACCGGGGAATGGGTGCTGGTGTCTCCTCATCGGACCAAGCGACCATGGCAGGGGCATCAGGAAAGCTCGGGGTTTGAGATGTTACCCTCCCATGACCCCGGTTGCTACCTCTGCGCGGGCAATTTTCGCGCGGGCGGGGAGGTCAATCCCGACTACCCGGACACCTTTGCCTTCACCAACGATTTTTCCGCCCTGCTGGCGGATCAGCCCGCGTTCCAATTTGAGAGCGATGACCTGTTTCGGGCCGAGCCCGAGACGGGCATCTGTCGGGTCGTCTGTTTTTCTCCCCGCCACGATCGCTCCCTCTCCCGCATGCGCCCGGACGAGGTGGTGAAGGTGGTGGAGTTGTGGAGAGACGAATTTTCGACCTTGGGCGCTCGCCCCGACATAGGCTACGTGCAGATCTTTGAGAACCGGGGCGCGAGCATGGGCTGCTCCAACCCCCATCCCCATGGCCAGATCTGGGCCACGCGGTCCGTACCGTCCATCCCGGCCACCGAGGGCGCCCGGCAGGCCACACATCTGGCCGACCATGGCGAATGCCTGCTTTGCCGCTATCTGGAACGGGAGCGCCAGTCCGGCGAGCGGATCATCTTTGAAAACGAGAGTGTCACGGCCCTGGTCCCGTTCTGGGCCCTGTGGCCCTTCGAGGTCATGCTCCTGCCGAGGGAACACATGACCGACATCACGGCCATGACCCCTGCCCAGCGGTCCGACCTAGCCGAGGCCCTGGTGCGTTTGGGCATCCGCTACGACAATCTCTTCCAGACCTCTTTCCCCTATTCCATGGGCTTGCACCAGCAGCCTGTGGACGGCGGCGCCTATCCCGGCTGGCACTGGCACATACATTACTACCCGCCGCTCTTGCGCTCGGCCACGGTGCGCAAGTTCATGGTCGGCTATGAGATGTTTGCCATGCCCCAGCGCGACCTCACGGCCGAGACCTGCGCAGTTCGCTTGCGTGAACAGTCCGAAACCCATTTCCTGGACCGGGAGGGCTGAGATGGCTTCCCGGTATGACGATCTCATGCGGGGCCTGGAAAACGGCAGCCTCGATGACCCTCTCCTCGCGCTCTATGGGGCGGACGCCCTGGACTTCCAGCGGGGCAGGGTGTCCCAGCTCCTGACCCGGATGCAGCAGGACTTCGGCCTCGCCCCCACCCTGCTGACCAGTTCGCCGGGCCGCACCGAACTCGGCGGCAACCACACGGACCACAATCATGGCCGGGTGCTCACTGCCGCCGTGCACCTTGACTGCCTAGCCGCTGTCGTTTCCACGCAAACCAGGGTCGTCACGATCCATTCCCAGGGATTCCCAGAACCCATCGTAGTCAACCTGGACGACACGGCGCTTCGTCCTGGCGAGGAGGGAACACCGACGGCCATCGTGCGCGGTGTGGCAGACGGGCTGCGGCTTGCCGGGCACGGACTGGCCGGGTTCAACGCCTGCGTTTCCAGTGAGGTGCCCATGGGCTCGGGCCTCAGCTCCTCGGCTGCCTTCGAGGTGCTCATCGGCCGCATCTTCAATGAACTTGCCAATGGCGGCGCTCTGTCCACCCTGGAACTGGCCCGGGTGGCGCGTCTGGCGGAAAACACCCATTTCGGCAAGCCCTGCGGGTTCATGGACCAGATCGCCTGTGCCTTCATGGGCGTGCTCCAGATCGACTTCGACAACCCGGCCAATCCCGGCATCGAACGGGTGGACTGGGATTTCGAGGCCGTGGATTACGTCCTGGCCGTGGTGAATACGGGCGGCAGCCACGCCAACCTGACCCCGGACTACGCGGCCATTCCCGCCGAGAT
>JAHJKV010000166.1 GCA_018822065.1 Pseudomonadota bacterium | reverse complement strand
GTCGTGGGTTCGATTCCCTCCAGCTCCACCAGTAATAATTAAGGGTTTCGGTATTTTACCGGGACCCTTTTTTAGTGCTTGATGGGGCCGAAAATCGAATTGCGTCCCATATGTGATCCTTTTGAAAAAGTGCGCCTACTTTGTGCCAGTTGAGGCGCTTTCAAAGTGCGCGGCCAAGCTGTCCTGAATAAGGTTTTCTCGGGCCGCTTTCAGGTGGGAAGGCCGGTCTGCCATGCGGAGCGTCTTGTGTCTGATCATCTCCTTGGCATGCTTGAGGGTGCCGCCTGCCATGATGATGTTCGAGCCGTAGGTGTGTCGGTTGTCGTGGAAGTTGAAGTCGTCAAGTCCTAGCGACTTGCAGACAAGGGGGGCATGGGGATACCTGTAATTTTCGAATAGTGCGTCCTGCAAGAATGAACCTGTGGATGGGCTGAAAGAGAACTATCTCAGTGGACTACTAAGAGGCGGGAGAATCTTCCCGGATCAACAATGAGAAACAAAAACGTGCGCCCCCGTCCTGTTTGGCCTCTTCTACCCAGATCGAGCCGCCATGGTGCTGCACGATTCGTTTCACCAGAGCCAAGCCAATGCCTGTGCCGCCGAGTGTTGGATTGAGCTGCTCGAAAAGTTCAAATATTCTATCATGATATTGGGAGCATACGCCAATGCCGTTGTCCTCCACATAGAAGAAACCCTTGCCGCAGTCGGCATCATAGCCAACTCGGATGTGTGGAGCGGTTCCCTGGGGCACGAATTTGATGGCATTTTCCACGAGGTTTTGCACCACTTCCTGCAACCGCAGTCGGTCTCCGTATACAACAGGCATGTTCGCCTGAATCTCCAGGCTGGCACTGCTTGCTGAAAGAAGGCCGTGAAGCAATTCCTCAACCTCAACCGCCAAATCGGACATGGCGATGTTTTCGTACTCGTTTTCCAGACGCCCGATGCGGGAAAACTCCAGCAGGTCGTCCAGAAGCTCTACCATGTGTATTGCGGCTTTCTCGATGCGGGCCACAGCCGTCGAGGCCCCTTCCTGATTGCTCTGCTCAATATCACGCTTCAAAATACCAACAAAACCATTGATTGTGATGAGCGGGCTTTTCAGGTCGTGGGAGACGGTATAGGTAAAACGCTCCAATTCGGCGTTCTTCGCCTCCAGTTCATTGATCAGCCGTTCGCGTTCTTCTTCGACCTGTCTGCTCTCGGTGATATCTCTGAATTCAACCACGCGAACATTTTTACCCTTATATGGAATGTTTTTCGCTTCGAGGCGTAAGGGATATTCCTCTCCAGTCTTGCGCACTCCGAAAACCTTGTAGGCTTTTTCATAGCCGGATTTGATGTTGTTCAACACCTCCGTTCTTGATTGCTCGGCTATGAGCAGCAGACCGTTCATCCCAATGAGCTCTTCATACGTATAGCCCGAAATAACAGAAAGGCCTTGATTACACTCGAGGATAAGCCCTTTGTCGTGAATCGCTATTCCTCCAAATGAAGCATTGTGCAAGGCCTTGAATCGGAGTTCGCTTTCCTGAAGTGCCTCCTCTGCTGTTTTTCGTTAGGTGATGTCCCGGCAGATTCCCTCATGGAAGGCCACTTCCCCTTGCGCATTCTTGACGTACCTTGCCTGATCCTCCACCTGGATAATCCGCCCATCCTTGCCACGCAGCCGATAGTATTCAACGTGTTCAAACCCAAGAAACTCGCTGTTTTTGTTGGCCCGCAGATAGACGCCCCGTTCTTCTGGCTCGACATACACGGTCCGGGGGATGTCGACCTGGAGGAGTTCCTCCTTGCTGTCGTATCCAAGCATTTTAACGAAGGCAGGATTCGCATCCACAAATCGACCTGCCGGGGTGGAGCGGTAATACCCATTCGGCATTTTCTCAAAAAGATTTTGCAGTCGGGACTCGCTCTCCCGCAAGGCGTCCTCGGCCCGCTTGCGTTCGGTAATGTCCATGACGGCTAGCATGGCTCCGTAGCCGGGCAGGGGGAGAGGGGCTGCAATACTCGAAACATAGCAGTATGTGCCATTGGTCCGGCGGATGAGGTGATCCCCTTGAATCAACTGCTGTTCTCTGGCGGCACGCAGCGTAATTAACTCATGCTGTTGGAAAGGGGTTCCGTCTTGGTGCAGTACGGTAAACCCGCGTTCCAGGGGGGGTACGCCGAGCAGGTTTCTGCGCGAGCTGCCGAAAATCTCCTCAATGGCGCGGTTGACCTCCAGATAGCGCCCCGTAGTGTCGGTAAAGGCGAGGCCAAGTGGCAGGTTCTCAAACATGATGCGGTATTTCTCACGGCTTTCACGCAGGGACGTCTCGGCCTGTTTGCGTTCGGTGATGTCGCGAACGTTGACAACGACCCCACGGATGTCCGGGTTTTCAAGCTGATTTGTCCCCCAGGCCTCAAGATAAACCCAGGAGCCGTTTTTGTGCTTATGCCTGTACTGCGCTCCCCCCATCCCGTCGTTGATGATTGTAGCAAAGGCATGTGAAACCATTTCCTGGTCATCTGGGTGCAGCATTTCCTCAATGACAGGGATACCCAGTAACTCTGATGGCTTGTAGCCAAGCATCTTTTCCACAGCGTCACTGACAAAAATTTGAATTCCATTCTTGTCAAGAATTGTGATCGAGTCGGATGAGTAGCGAATGAGTTCGGAGAAACGTTGTTCACTTGCTTTGAGTTCCAGCTCTGCCTGCTCTCGTTGTTTGATGGTCTGCTTCAACTGTAGGTTCTGGTAAGCCTTGTCTGAGAGCTGATTTGCTAGCAGGAACAGTGCGTTGGCAACATTGCGGAACTGGTCCACAGACATGCTTGGGACCTCCGCAAGCGCTGCGAGAAAATCCTTTCTATCTGCCCCTATGTCATCAGCATAGGAGAGCATGCTTGCTTCATCTTGGGTCTCGTTGCGCACCTGACCAATGAGCCAGTTGCCAACGTGGTGACCGCCGACAGTGATGCTCGCACCGGCATCCCATAGTCCCCCACTGAGGCAGGGCTGAAGCACTGGCCCTTCTGGATTATACCTGCCTAGCAACGCATCCGACTTGTAGCAGTTGGCACAACCTTTACCTGTCTTACGGATGATATCGTTGCAAAGTCTGGTGAAATTACTGGGGGTTGTGATGGGCACGCCATCCGGCTGGGTAATGATGGAGGCAACGCCAGTGGCTACGGCAAAGCTATCTTGGATCTGCTGTAGTTCCTTGAGGTCGAAGATATCAGTGAGCGTGACAACGATGGGACTGGAGGTTGTATCAGCGTTGTATGCAAGGGGCCGTGTACAGGACATGTCAAACTCCAGAAAGATGTTGATTTTAATTATATATTAAAGTTGTCACTTCGTGTCAACGGAACGAATAAATCAGAATTTGCTGGTCAATTGAGTCTGACTCTTTCTTTGGGGAATCGTGTCCGCTATGTGTTCCTTTTTATTTGCGGGGCTGTGCCGGATAACTAGCCTGTATGCTTTCTAACCACAGTTTCAGTTGTTTGAACTGGCTTCGCGGATTACTGTTGCTAAAAAGCAATTCACATTCTTTTTAAAAGAGAGGGAAATGTTTGTTTGGAATACCATTGAATTTCCTCATGTGGCGATAAAGTTTGCCGGGCTCTTTTTTCGTTTGTTGAACCTGTAGGTGAACCGGAGGAGGGGGGGGCTCTGGCCTAGATCAGAAGAGCGGCGCAGGGCATGCATTTGCCCACTTGGTGACCCGAACAGTGCATCCCTCAGGCGGAGGTTTAAACTGGAATTTTCCTGGGCTTTGCACTGGACTCCTGGGCAGGTCTGGGCATAATAGCTTCACGGCGGCGACAATGTCGCCCGTTTTTTCATACAAAGACAATCCAAGGACACCTACTATGAGCGACGAACCAGATAAGATTATCTATTCCATGTTCCGCGTGACCAAGCGCCACGGCCAGCGCGAGGTCTTGAAGGATATTTCCCTGTCCTATTTCTACGGCGCCAAAATCGGCGTGCTGGGTTTGAACGGGTCGGGCAAGTCCTCCTTGCTCAGGATTCTGGCGGGTGTGGACGAGGCCTTTGATGGCGAGATCCACGTCAAGCCCGGCTACACCATCGGCTACCTGGAGCAGGAGCCGCTCAAGGGTGAAACCCGCACTGTGCGCGAGGTGGTGGAAGAGGGCGCGGTCGAGATCCTGGACATCGTGCGCGAATACAACGCCATCAACGAGAAATTTGCCGAGCCCATGGACGCCGACGAGATGGACGCGCTCATCGAACGCCAGGGCAAGGTTCAGGAACTCATGGACGCCAAGGAGGCCTGGGACATCGAGTCCAAGCTGGAGATGGCCATGGATGCCCTGCGCTGCCCCCCGGCTGATACGGCTGTTCCGGTCATCTCCGGTGGTGAGCGTCGACGCGTGGCCCTGTGTCGCCTGCTGCTCCAGAACCCGGACATCCTGCTCCTTGACGAGCCTACCAACCACCTGGACGCCGAGTCCGTGGGCTGGCTGGAACGGTTTCTCCAGACCTTCCCCGGCACGGTCATCGCCGTGACTCACGATCGCTATTTTCTGGACAACGTGGCTGGCTGGATACTGGAGCTGGATCGCGGCCGCGGCATTCCCTGGAAGGGCAATTATTCCTCCTGGCTGGAGCAGAAGCAGAATCGCCTCTCCCAGGACAAGAAAGAGGAATCTGAGCGCCAGAAGACGTTGCAGCGCGAGCTGGAGTGGATTCGAATGTCCCCCAAGGGCCGCCGGGCCAAGAGCAAGGCACGCATCACCGCGTACGAGTACATGCTCAGTCATGAGAGCGAAGCCCAGGCCGCTGACCTGGAGATCTACATTCCGCCGGGACCGCGTCTTGGCAACCAGGTGGTCGTGGCCGAGGGCGTGAGCAAATCCATGGGCGACAGGCTGCTCATGGAGGACGTGAATTTCATCCTGCAGCCAGGTGCCATCGTGGGCATCGTCGGCCCCAACGGCGCGGGCAAGTCCACCCTGTTCAAGATGATCACCCAGGAAGAGACCCCGGACATCGGTACCCTGACCACGGGTGCTACCGTGGAACTGGCCTGCGCAGACCAGGAACGAGGTTCACTTATACCGGGCAAGACCGTGTATGAGATCATCTCCGGCGGTGCCGAGAACATCAAGCTGGGGAACCGCGAAATGAACGCCCGGGCCTATTGTTCGCGGTTCAATTTTGCAGGGCAGGACCAGCAGAAAAAGGTGGATGTACTCT
>JAHJKV010000165.1 GCA_018822065.1 Pseudomonadota bacterium | reverse complement strand
CTCTCGGCGTTTTCAGGCGTAGTTCCCCCAGGGCGTCGGGCCCGGTGCGCAGGGAGATGGGCAGGACCATGCGCACGGGTAGGGGCTGGCGTTCCCTCGACAGGTGGACCGAGGCCGGCGTGCTCCCGGACAGGGCCAGGCGCAGGGTTTGCACCACGTCCGCGGTGGTGATCCCGTGCAGGGCCGCCTTTTCCTTGTCCAGCACGAAGTCGATCATCGTCCGGTCCGTCTCGGTGGAATCGTCCTGGTCTACCAGGCCGGGTTCATTGCTCATGAGCGTGCCAACGTGCCGGGCTCCTTCGATGAGCGAGCTGTAGGGCAGGGCCGGGCTGCCATAAATCTCGGCGGTCAGGGTTGAGATGACTGGTGGGCCGGGCGGGGCTTCGATGAGCTTGAAGGTGGCGCCATCCCGCTCGGCAATGGCCTCAAGGTCGTGACGCAGCCTGAGTCCGATGGCATGGCTCTGCATGTCCCGGTCGGATTTGTCAGCCAGGTTGATTCGGATTTCGGCGTAATTGGGCTCGGTGCGCCAGTAGTAGTGGCGCACCAGGCCGTTGAAATCCATGGGTGAGGGGGTGCCGGTCTGGGTGATGAAGTTGGTCACCTCGGGCACGGTGCGCAGGAAGGTCTCGAAATTCCGGACCACCCGGTCGGTGCGCTCCAGGGTGGTTCCCTCGGGCATGTCCACCAGCAGTTGCAGTTCGTTCTTGTTGTCAAAGGGGAGCATCTTGAGCGGGACCATCCGCAGGAGCACCAGAACGGCGCAGAAGACGAGCCCGCCGAGGATGCCCAGAAGCAACAAACGCCGGTTGCGCGCCGAAGCCAGGAAGGGCGAGATGATTCGCGAGTAGATCGCCAGGAGCCGTGGGTTGACGCCATGTTCAGGGCCATCGGGGAGCTGGGGGGCGAGGCGAGGGCGGTTTCTCAGCAGGAGGTAGGCCATCCAGGGGACCACGGTCAGAGCGGCGACCGTGGAGAAGGTCACGGTGAGGGGTACATTGGCGGCCATGGGGGCCATGTAGGGACCCATCATGCCGGTGATGAAGAAAAGCGGGGTGAAGGAGATGATGATAGCCAGGGTGGACATGATCACCGGGGGGAGCACCTCGCGCACGCCGTCCAGGGTCGCCTGGAGGGGTTCCTTGATCCCTTGGCGGATGTGACGCTGGATGTTGTCCACGTTGGTGATGGGGTCGTCCACCACCAGGCCCAGGGAGAGAATGAGGGCAAAGAGGGTCACCCTGTTGATGGTGTAGCCGAAGAGGTAGTTGACAAAGAGGGCCAGGGAGAAGCTCAGGGGCACGGCCAGGGCCACTACCAGAGCCTCGCGCCAGCCCAAGGCAAAGGCGAGGAGCGCCACCACCGTGAGAATGGCAAACAGCAGGGAGGAGAGCAGTTCGTTGACCTTGGCCTGGGCCGTCTCGCCGTAGTTGCGGGTGACGGTGACGGTCACGCCTTCGGGCAGGATTTCCCGCTCAAGGGCATGCACCTTGGCGACGATGGCGTCGGCCACGGTCACGGCGTTGACTCCTTTCTTTTTCGAGAGCCCGAGGGTCACGGCCGGGCGGGAGGGCTGGGTGGAGTCCATGCCGATCCCGGTCAGGTAGGCGTCGGAAAAGCCGATGCGCGAATAGCTGTCGGGCTCTTGGGGGCCGTCGATGATGTCGGCCACATCGCGCAGGTAGACGGGTTTGCCATCAAACACGCCTACCACCAGGGAGGCGGCGTCATCCGCACTGAGCAGGAACGACTGGCTGACCACCTGGGTCTGGGTGTCGCCGGAGATGAAATCGCCAGCGCTCAAGGAGTGGTCCGCCCCTTGGAGGGAGTGGAAGACCTCCAGGGCGGAGACGTTGAATCCGGCCAGGCGTTCGGGCCGAATTTCCACCCGGACCTCCCGGCCACGACCGGAAAAGAGCTTGATGTCCGAGACGTCTTCCACCTCGGCCAGACGGTGGAAGATTTCCTCGGCCATGCGCCGGAGGTCGAAGTCGGAATAGCGGGCTTCAAAGCCGTGGTCGGCGTGGAGCGCCAGAGTGACGATGGGCACATCGTCGATCTCCACGGGCTTGACCACCCAGGCGGAGACGATGGACGGGGCGAGGTCCACATTCTTCATGATCGTGTTGTGGAGCTTGAGCAGCGAGTCCTCGCGGTTTTCGCCTACGAAGAAACGGACCGTGACCGCAGCCATGTCCTTGCGGGAGATGGAATAGACGTATTCCACACCATCGATCTGCCAGAGCAGGCGCTCCAGGGGGGCGGTGACCAGCTGTTCCACTTCGGCGGCAGTGGCGCCGGGAACCTGGACCAGCACGTCGGCCATGGGGACCACGATCTGCGGCTCCTCCTCACGTGGGGTGATGAGGATGGTGGCTACCCCGAGGGCCAGGGCGGCCATGGCCAGGATGATCGACATCTTGGATGTCAGAAAAAAGCGGACGATGGCAGTGAGCGTGTTGTCCTGGTTTCCCTGGGTCCCGCTCATTGCACAGCCTCCGTCAGAACGCCCAGGCCGATGGTTTCGTCGCCGGACAGGCCGGAGAGAACTTCGATCTTGTCGCCGTGGAGTGGGCCGGTGCGCACATAGACCGGCTGCCAGGTTTCGCCGGTCTGGACCATGACAGTTTCAAGTTGGCCCACGCGGGAGACGGCGCGTTCCGGCACGAGCACGGATTCTCGTTCGCCCTGGGAAATCAGGAGCCGACCGAACATGCCGGGGTAGAGGTCGGGCACCTCGGGCAGCCGGGCCTTGACCAGGAAGGAGCGGGTCACCGGGTCTGCCAGGGGTTCGATCTCGTCCACGATCGCGAACAGCGGGGCGTCGTTGGTCATGGCCGAGACCACCACGCCCAACCGGTCG